>JBKBRD010000017.1:0-15010 GCA_046292405.1 Allobosea sp.
GGCCGGGCCATTCGGGCAGCTGACCCCGCAATTTCCGACGAATTACGGTTTCACCGCCATCATCGTCGCTTTTCTCGGGCGGCTGAACCCGCTCGGCATCGTCTTCGGCGGCGTCGTGCTGGCGGCGACCTATGTCGGCGGCGAAGTGGCGCAGACGACGGTCAAGCTGCCGCAGGCCGCGACGGGTATGTTCCAGGCGCTGCTGCTGTTCGTGCTGCTGGCGACAGACGTGCTGGTGAAATACCGCATCGGCTGGAAGGCGCGCATGGCATGACACTCCTGCCCCGTCATTGCGAGAGCCGCGAAGCCATTCAAGTCATTGCGAGCGCAGCGAAGCAACCCAGCGCTGTCGCGCTCGACGCCCCCCTGGGTTGCTTCGTCGCTGACGCTCCTCGCAATGACGGGGCAGGGTCATGAGCTCCGTCATCCTCGTCTCGATCGTGATGACGCTGGTCGCGGCTTCGACGCCGATCCTGCTGGCTGCGCTGGGGGAGCTGGTGGTCGAGAAGAGCGGGGTGCTCAACCTCGGCGTCGAGGGCATGATGCTGTGCGGCGCGGTCGCCGGTTTCGCCGTTGCCTACAGCACCGGCAGCACGGGTCTCGGGCTGGCGGCGGCAGCTTGGGCCGGCTTCGTCACCGCGATGGTCTTCGCCGTGCTGACCCTGTCGCTGACCGAAAACCAGGTCGCGACGGGTCTTGCGCTGACGATCTTCGGCATCGGCGCCTCCTCGCTGATCGGCGCGGGCTTCGTCGGGCGCACGATCACGCGGCTGGGGCCGATCTTTCCGGAGGCGCTTTCGGGCCATCCCTGGCTGCGGGTCATCTTCGGCCATGACGTCATGGTCTATCTGTCGCTGGCTCTGGTGCTGCTCGTCAGCCTGTTCCTTACCCGGACGCGGGCCGGGCTGATCCTGCGCGCGGTGGGCGAGAACGATCAGTCGGCCCACGCCATCGGCTATCCCGTCATCCGCATCCGCTACGCCGCCATCGCCTTCGGCGGCGCTCTGGCAGGGCTCGGCGGGGCCTATTTCTCGCTGGCGCTGACGCCGATGTGGGCCGACCGGCTGACAGCCGGGCGAGGCTGGATCGCGCTGGCGCTCGTCGTCTTCGCCGCCTGGCGTCCCGGCTGGCTGTTGCTGGGCGCCTATCTCTTCGGCGCCGTGATGACGCTCGAACTGCAGGCGAAGGCGGCCGGCATCGCCTGGCTGGCGCCCGAGGCGCTGGCGATGGCCCCCTATCTTGCGACAATCGCGGTTCTGACCATGATGTCGCTGGGACGAAGCGCGGGACGGTTCAATACACCGGCCTGCCTTGGCAAACCTTTCTCGGCGTCCTGACGCCGGCCACACCAGGGAGACGCAGACCATGACCTCGATCATCACCCGCCGCCGCTTTACCTTCGGGGCAGGCGCTGCCGCCGCCCTGCCGCTTGCGGGCGGGCGCGCCTTCGCCCAGGCGCCCTTCGGCGTCGGCTTTATCTATGTCGGGCCGGTCGGCGACCATGGCTGGACCTGGACGCACGACCAGGGCCGCAAGGCGCTGGAAAAGGAATACGGCGCCAAGATCAAGACCAGCTTCATCGAGAACGTCGCCGAGGGGCCCGACGCGGCGCGCGCCATCCGCCAGCTCGCCCAGGCCGGCAACCAGCTGATCTTCACCACCTCCTTCGGCTTCATGAACCCGACGATCCAGGTGGCGAAGCAGTTCCCGAAGCTGAAGTTCGAACATGCGACCGGCTATCAGCGGGCCGAGAACGTCGCCACCTACAATGCCCGCTTCTATGAGGGCCGCGCCGTGATCGGCGCCATCGCCGGGCACATGTCGAAATCGGGCACGGCCGGCTACATCGCCTCCTTCCCGATCCCAGAGGTGGTGATGGGCATCAACGCCTTTACGCTCGCCGCGCAGAAGGTGAACCCCAATTTCAAGACCAAGGTGATCTGGGCCTCGACCTGGTACGATCCGGCGAAGGAAGCCGATGCCGCCAAGGCGCTGATCGACCAGGGCTGCGACATCATCACCCAGCACACCGATTCCGCCGCCGCCCTGCAGGCGGCCGAGCAGCGTGGAGTCTTCGCCTTCGGCCAGGCCTCCGACATGAGCGCCTTCGCGCCCAAGGCGCATCTCTCGGCGATCGTCGACGACTGGTCCGGCTACTATATCCGTCGCGTCAAGGAGGCGATGGATGGCAGCTGGAAGAGCGGCGATGTCTGGGGCGGCATCAAGGACGGCATGGTCAAGCTCGCGCCCTATAATGCGGCCGTGACGCCGGCCGCCCGCGCCGCGGCCGACGCCGTGCAGAAGGCCATCGTCGACGGCTCGCTCCACCCCTTCACCGGAGAGCTGAAGGACCAGAAGGGCGTGCTGCGGTTGAAGGTCGGCGAAAAGGCCTCCGACGAGATGCTGTCCAAAATGGACTGGTACGTCGACGGCGTGCAGGCCTGAGGCCTGAGCGCCACGCCGGCCGGGGGCGAGCCCAGCTCTCCCGCGGTCGGCGGAGCGAGGCTGAAAGCACGGCGTCGAAACGGATCGCTGGGGGCCGAATTTTCTTCCGCGCGAACCCCTTGCAGATATTTTAAGCTTGAAACAATATGTGCTGGACGCGCGACTGAGAGGGTGAGGGTCCCCTGTCGCGCCGAAGCGTTCACGCTGGTCCTGGGAGGACATCGGACATGAATCTCAAACTCGCATTCTCGCTCGGCGCCGGCCTGCTCGCGCTCTCCGCCGCCACCGCCCAGGCGCAGGACGCGCTGAAGATCGGCGTCGTCAGCGTGCTGACCGGCCCGGCCGCCGCGCTCGGCCAGCAGGTCCGCGACGGCTTCCAGCTCGCCGTCGACAAGAATGGCGGCAAGCTCGGCGGCGTGCCGGTGCAGATCACCGTGATCGACGACGAGCTGAAGCCCGATGTCGCGGTCGGCAAGGTCCGCAGCTTCATCGACAGCGGCAAGGTCGATTTCGTGGTCGGCCCGGTGTTTTCCAACATTCTCGGCGCCATCGCCAAGCCGGTGCTCGATTCCGGCGCCTTTCTGATCAGCCCCAACGCCGGGCCCTCGACCATGGCGGGCAAGGCCTGCCACCAGAACTTCTTCGTGACCTCCTACCAGAACGACCAGGTCCATGAGGTTCTGGGCAAGTACGCGCAGGATCAGGGCTACAAGCGCGCCTATATCATCGCGCCGAACTACCAGGCGGGCAAAGACTCGCTCGCCGGCTTCAAGAACTATTTCAAGGGCGAGATCGTCGACGAGGTCTATGCGCCGCTGACCTCGATGGACTTCGCCTCCGACCTCGCCAAGATCGCCTCGACCAAGCCCGACGTGGTCTTCGCCTTCCTGCCCGGCGGGCTCGGCGTCAATTTCGTCAAGCAGTGGTCGCAGGCCGGGCTGCAGGGCAAGATCCCCTTCCTCTCCGCCTTCACGGTCGATGAATCGACCCTGCCGGCGCAGCAGGATGCGGCGGTCGGCCTCTTCGGCGGCATGACCTGGGCCCCCAACATGGACAACCCGCAGACCAAGGCCTTCGTCAGCGCCTATGAGGCGGCCTACAAGATCGTGCCGGGCTCCTACGCGCAGCAGGCCTATGACGCGGCCATGCTGATCGACTCCGCCGTCAAGGCGGCCGGCGGCACGGGCGACAAGGACAAGCTGCGCGCCGCGATCAAGAAGGCGGACTTCACCTCGCTGCGCGGCAAGTTCAAGTTCAACACCAATGGCTACCCGATCCAGGACTTCTATCTGGTCAAGGTCGCCAAGCGCGCCGACGGCAAGTTCCAGACCGAGATCGCGCAGAAGGTGTTCACCGACTATGCCGATCCGCACGCCAAGGATTGCGCGCTGAAGTGAGGGCGCGAAGGAACCGGGGGGAACCCCTCTCCTGTGGGAGGGGCAGGGGTGAGGCGCCGTCCCCTCGACCAGTGGCGTGTCTTCTTGACCGCAGCGACGGTGCGGTCGCGGCCATCAGTCCAACAGCCTACCCCTCACCCTGCCCTCTCCCTACGGGAGAGGGTTCCCCGCGCCTTTGCTAGCAGGTGATCGCGAAGTCCCATGACCACCGGCCTCCTCATCGTCCAGGTCCTGAACGGCCTCCAGCTCGGCATCCTGCTGTTTTTGGTGGCGGCCGGGCTGACGCTCGTCTTCGGCGTGATGGATTTCATCAACCTGGCCCATGGCGTGCAGTACATGCTGGGCGCCTATCTCGCCGTCACCTTCATCGGGCTGACCGGCAACTTCCTGCTCGGGCTCGCGCTGGCGCTGGGGGCGGCGCTGCTGATCGGGCTGGCGCTGGAATTCCTCATTTTCCGCCACCTTTATGAGCGCGACCATCTCGACCAGGTGCTGGCGACCTTCGGGCTGATCCTGCTGCTCAACCAGGGGGTCAAGATGGTCTGGGGCGCCGCCCCGCTTTCGGTCGCGGTCCCGGAGCTGCTCAGCGGCAATATCCGCCTGCTCGACGGCATTCTTTATCCGACTTACCGCTTCGTGCTGATCGGCGCCGGTCTCGGCGTCGGCGCGCTGCTCTGGTTCATCGTCGAGAAGACGCGGACCGGCATGCTGCTGCGGGCCGGCGCCTCCAACGCGCCGATGGTCTCGGCGCTGGGCGTCGATATCCGCAAGCTGTTCATGGTGGTCTTCGCCTTCGGCACCATGCTGGCGGGCTTTGCCGGCGTCATGGCCGCGCCGATCCTCTCCGTCGAGCCCGGCATGGGCGACAACATCCTCATCCTCGCCTTCGTCGTCATCGTCGTCGGCGGCATCGGCTCGATCCGCGGCGCCTTCGTCGGGGCGCTGATCGTCGGCCTCGTCGATACGCTCGGCCGTTCCTTCATGAACGACCTGCTCCGGCTGTTCATGAGCGCCCCCTCCGCCCGGGCGACGGGCGCGGCCCTGTCCTCCATGCTGATCTATCTGGTGATGGCGACCGTGCTGTTCGTCCGCCCCGAAGGGCTGCTGCCGGCCAAGGGCCGCTCATGAGCGCTGTTCCGCACCAGGCCGAGGGCGCGGCCCTTCGCCCGCCCGCGCCGCCCAGGGCCCGCCCGCTCTTCGCCCTGCTGATCTTCGCCGCGCTGGCGGCCGTGCCCGTTGCCGTCGCGCTCGGCCTGCCCGCACATTGGCTGAGCTTGGTGACGCGCGCGATGATCTTCGCCATCGCCGCGCTTTCGCTCGACCTGATCCTCGGGGTCGGCGGGCTGGTCTCCTTCGGCCATGCCGCCTTCATCGGCATCGGCGCCTATGTCACCGGCATCATGATCACCGAGGGCCGGACCGAGGCGCTGCTGATCCTGCCGGTGCTACTGCTTGCCTGCGCCGGGTTTGCGGCGGTGACCGGGGCGGTGTCGCTGCGCACGCGCGGCGTCGCCTTCATCATGATCACGCTGGCCTTCGGCCAGATGGCGTATTTTCTGGCGCAGGCGCTCTCGGCCTATGGCGGCGATGACGGGCTGACCCTGTATGAGCGCAGCAGCTTCGCCGGCTTCAAGATTTTCGCCAACCGCACCGGCTTTTTCTATGTCGTGCTGGGCACGCTGGCCGCCTGCTATGCGCTGATCCGCGTGCTCGTCGCCTCGCGCTTCGGCCGGGTGCTGCGGGCGGCGCGGGAGAATGCGACGCGCGTGACCATGACCGGCTTCGATGTCGGGCGGGTGCGGCTCGTCGCCTATGTGATCTCGGGCATGATCGCCGGGCTGTCCGGCTTTCTGCTGGCGAACCAGACCGAATTCGTCAGCCCCGCCTTCATCTCCTGGCAGCGCTCGGGCGAGCTGATCTTCATGGTCGTGCTGGGCGGCGTCGGCAGCCTGCATGGCGCGATTCTCGGCGCGCTCGCCTTCCTCGTGGCCGAGGATGTGCTCTCGGGGCTGACCGAGCATTGGAAGGTCATTTTCGGCCCGATGATCGTGCTCTTCGTGCTCTTTACCCGCGGCGGCCTCGTCGGTCTCATCGGCAAGCTGGGGGGACGGCGCGATGGCTGAGCCGGTGCTCGCGCTGATCGGGCTGAACAAGGCTTTCGGCGCGCTGACGGTCACCGACCGCGTGAGCCTCTCGGTCCAGCCGGGCGAGCTGCACGCCCTGATCGGCCCCAACGGCGCTGGCAAGACCACGCTCGTCCACCAGATTTCCGGCGTGCTGCGGCCGGATTCCGGCCAGATCCTGTTTCGCGGCCAGGACATCACCGCCCTGCCCTCGGAAAAGCGGGCGCGCGCCGGGCTCGCCCGCACCTTCCAGATCACCTCGACCATTCCCTCGCTGTCCGTCCTGGAAAATGTCGCGCTCGGCGTGCAGGCGCGCGCGGCGCAGCCGCTGGCGCTGTTTCGCAATGCGGCCAAGGATGAGGCTCTCAACGAGCCGGCCTGGGCGGCGATCGCGGCGGTGGGGCTGACCGAGCGGGCCCATGTGCTGGCCGGGCGGCTGTCGCATGGCGAGAAGCGCGCGCTCGAGATCGCCATGGCGCTGACGCTGGAGCCGACGGTCATCCTGCTCGACGAGCCGCTGGCCGGCGTCGGGCGCGAGGAAGGCGAGCGGCTGATCGCCCTGCTGAACAGCCTGAAGGGGCGTTATTCCATGCTGCTGGTCGAGCATGACATGGAGGCGGTGTTCGCGCTGGCCGATACGGTTTCCGTGCTGGTCTATGGCCGCGTCATCGCCTCGGGCGATCCGGCGACGGTGCGGGCCGACCCGGCCGTGCGCGAGGCCTATCTCGGCGAGGAAGGCTGATGAGCATGCTCGCGGTCGAACAGCTCGATGCCGGCTATGGCGAGGCGCAGATCCTGTTCGGGGTCGATCTCACCATCGGCGAAGGCGAGGTGGTGACGCTGCTCGGCCGCAACGGCATGGGCAAGACCACGACGGTGCGCGCCATCATGGGGCTGATCCCGGCCAAGGCCGGGCGCATTCGCGTCGAGGGACGCGACCTGACCGGCGCCCCGCCCTTCCGCATTGCCCAGGCCGGAATCGGGCTGGTGCCGGAGGGTCGCCAGATCTTTCCGACGCTCAGCGTCGAGGAGAACCTGATCGCCACCGCCGCCAGCCGCTTCGGCAAGCCGCGCTGGGACATCGCGCGGATCTACGCCTTCTTCCCGCGACTGAAGGAGCGGCGAAGCAATCGCGGCAACCAACTCTCGGGCGGCGAGCAGCAGATGCTGGCGATCGGCCGGGCGCTGATGACCAATCCCAAGCTGATCATCCTCGACGAGGCGACGGAAGGGCTGGCGCCGATCATCCGGCAGGAGATCTGGGCCTGCCTCGCCGCGCTCAAGGGCGAAGGCGAATCGATCCTCGTCATCGACAAGAATGTCGATGCGCTGGTGATATTCGCCGACCGGCATATCGTGCTGGAAAAGGGCCGCGTCGTCTGGCGCGGCAGCAGCGACGCCCTGCGCAGCGACAGCGCCGTCAAGGACCGCTTCCTGCATCTCTAAACGGAGGAACACCCGATGAAACCGCTGACCGCCGGCGTCACCCGCGCCAATGAGGGGCTGGACGCCATTTCCTGGAACATTCTTGGCCAGACCTATGTGCCGAAGACGCTGACGGCCGAGAGCTTTTCCTGGCACGCCACCTTCCCGCCCGGCACCTTCGTGCCGCCGCACATCCACCCGACCCAGGACGAGTTCATCTACATGCTCGAGGGCCGGCTCGATCTCGTCCTGGACGGGCAGGAGAGCGCGGCGGGTCCCGGCGACTTGATCCGGCTGCCGCGCAACGTGCCGCACGGGCTGTTCAACAAGAGCGAGGCCGCGGTGAAGTGCCTGTTCTGGGTCTCGCCGACGGCGCGTCTCTACGACCTGTTCTGGGCCATTCATTCAATGCCGGTGCAGAATCCGGCCGATGTCGTGGCGCTCTCGGCCAGGCACGAGGTCGACTTCCTGCCGCCTCCGCCCGAGGGGGCGTGAGGCGAGGCGCGGCGTAATCCAAAAGCCCTCATCCTGCTCTGGATCCTCCTTCGAGACGCCGCTGCGCGGCTCCTCAGGATGAGGGCTGGTGGGTTGGATGAGGCAGTGAGCGACATCCCTCAGCCCTCTTCCTGAGGAGGCCCGCCAGGGCCGTCTCGAAGGATGTTCCAGGAGGCACCGGAGCCGCCGCTTCCCTCCATCGAGACGCGGATGCGCGGCTCCTCAGGATGAGGGCCGGTGGCTTCGGACACGCGCCATTTTAAGGTTAAGCGCAGCTTAAGGCTGCGCGGCGGCGAGTTATGCGGCAGGATCGCGGTTCAGCCGGAGAGTTCGCATGATCGCCAATCGCCGCCAGCAGCCTCGCGAACGCGTCCATGAGCCCGCACGGCTGAGCTTCAACGGCGAACAATCGGTCTTCGCCTGCACGATCCGCAACCTGTCGGAAACGGGCGCGCTGGTGCGCCTGGCCGATTGGACGGAGCTGCCACAGAGCTTTGCGCTGACGCGCGCCGGAGCGGCTCCCGTGCGGGTGAAACAGTGCTGGCGACGCGGCGACGATGTCGGGCTGGCCTATCTCGACCCGGCGCAGGACCAGGCCGGCGCGCCGGTTGACCTGTCAGTGTGGCGTGCGGCCCGCCAGCAGCGTTAGGCGCGGCTCGCAATGCGGAACCGCACCAGATAATTCCAGACAGAGATTGCAAACACAACTTTTGGTTGTATTCTTATCTGGCAACAGGGGGATACAATCATGCAGCGCTTGTCTTATCTGCCGCTTCTCGCCGGGCTGATCCTCTCGACCCAGATCCTCTCGGCCCGGGCCGCCCTACCCGGATCGCCGGAGCTCCCCGCCCGTGTCAGCGAGCGCGCCCCGCCGATCCTGGAAGCCCGTGGCGGCTGCGGCTCCCGCGGCGGACCCGGCTACAGAAAAGCGAACGGCCAATGCGCTGGCTGGAAAGGCTGAGACTCAGCGCTTCGCCAGCTGCTCGACGGCGAAACCCGCTTTCCCGGCATAGGATTTCACGATCGCCTCGCGCTTGGCGTAGCCCAGCACGCGCTCGACATCGTCGAAGCCGTTGGGAGCCAGCGCTTCCACGGCGTCGATGACGCGCTCTGGGCCGCCGACGCGGTTCATCGCCACGACCTCGGCCGTCGCCGGCAGGCGGACGGCCTCATAGGCCGCCAGAGCATGGCGCGGATGCTCGGCCTTCACCAGGAGATCGGCGAGGCAGCGCGCGTCGAGAATGGCCTGCGAGGCGCCGTTGGAGCCGACCGGATACATCGGATGGGCGGCGTCGCCGAGCAAAGTCACCCGGCCATGCGTCCAGCGCGGCAGCGGATCGCGGTCGCACATCGGATAATCCCAGAAGCCGGGCGTGGCCTCGATCAGGCCGAGAATATCGACGCCGGGCACGGTGAAACGCCGGGCGAAGGGCAGCACGTCCTCCAGCCGTCCGGGCTTCGACCAGGCTTCCTTGGGCGGCGGCTTGGCGGGGTCGCCGGTGCGGATGTTGACGACCCAGTTGGTCAGTCGCGTGCCCGGGGTCTTGCCCGCGGCGATCGGATACAGCACCAGTTTCCCGGCCATGCCGCCGGCGATGATCATGCTCTCGCCATCGAGGAAGACCGGCCAGTCGCAGGCGCCGCGCCACATCTGAACGCCGTTCCAGCGCGGCGGGCCCTGGTCGGGGAAGTAATGGTTGCGGACGGCCGAGTGAATGCCGTCGGCCGCGATCAGCAGGTCGCCGCGCACCGTCTCGCCGGCCTCGCCGCGGCGGGAATCGACGAAATGGGCGGTGACGCCGCCCTCATCCTGCAGGAACCCTTGTAGCCGCCGCCCGGTCCGCAGCGCCCCCTCCCCCATCCGCGCCAGCACGGCGTCGCGGATGACGCCCTGCAGCCGGCCGCGATGGATCGAGAATTGCGGCACGGGCGCGCCGGCATGGACACCGCGCAGTTCGCGCCAGACGGTCTGGCCAAAGCGGTTCATGTAAAGCAATTCACGCGTGCGGATCGCCACCGCGTCGAGGGCCGGCAACAAGCCCAGCTGCGCGAGTTCGCCGATCGCGTGGGGCAAGGTGTTGATGCCGACGCCGACTTCGCGGATCTCACCCGATTGCTCGTAGACCGTGGCGGCGATGCCGCGCGCATGCAGCATCAACGCCAGCGTCAACCCGCCAATGCCGCCCCCGACGATGATGACCTTCATGTGCCCCCCTGGCGCGTATTATTTTAAGCTTGAAATATTGCCTTCGGCCTTGTCAATCGGCATGAGACCCGTCGCGGGGTTGCGAATTACCGTGATCTCGCGCGGAACGATCCGGTTTTCTGTGCGTATCTAGGCCCAGGGCTGTCGCCAAGCTGCAATTCGCGTGTCAAGTGGCAGCCGGCGCAAGGCGGGCCGGGGCATTTTGCATCCGGCAACCTGTGCCAGGGAACGCCTCCTCGCAGAGCGCGTGATCCTGATTTTCAAAAGGAGGGTTTTCATGACCAAGAATGAACTCATCGCTGCGATCGCCGAAGAAACCGGCAAGCCCAAGACCGATGTCACGGCCATTCTCGCATCGCTCGGTTCGGTTGTCGCCAAGACGCTGAAGGCCGGCGACGATGTCACGCTCGGCGGCGTCGGCAAACTGTCCTCCGCCAAGCGCGAAGCCCGCGAGGCCCGCAACCCGTCGACCGGCGCGATGATCAAGGTTCCGGCCAAGACCGTGGTCAAGTTCAAAGTCACCAAGGACCTCGCCGACGCCGTCGCGTGATCCTGGCTGCGTGAGAGCTGCGATCCGGTCGGAGCAGAACCAGCCTGTCTGGCCCTGCTTGACCGGGGCGCGCAAGCGCTCACAGTAGCGGCATGTTTCTCCGCCTCTTCACCGATCTGCGCGCCGCCAAGGTTCCCGTCACGCTGCGGGAATATCTGGCGCTGCTGGAGGGTGTGGAGGCGGAGCTCGCCGCCTACAAGGTCGATGACTTCTACTACCTCGCCCGCACCTGCCTGGTGAAGGACGAGCGCCATCTCGACCGCTTCGACACCGTCTTCGCTTCCGTCTTCAAGGGGATGGAGACGCTGCAGCAGGCGCTGGAGGCGTCCGCCGTGCCCGAGGAGTGGCTGCGGAAGCTCGCCGAAAAATATCTCAGCGACGAGGAGAAGGCCCAGCTCGAGGCGCTCGGCTGGGACAGATTGCTGGAGACGCTGAAGCAGCGTCTCGCGGAACAGAAGGGCCGCCACCAGGGCGGTTCGAAGTGGATCGGCACGGCCGGGACCTCGCCCTATGGGGCGTATGGCTACAATCCCGAGGGCGTCCGCATCGGACAGGACGGCAACCGCAACTTCAAGGCGGTCAAGGTCTGGGACAAGCGCGAATTCAAGGATTTCGACGATACGCGCGAGCTCGGCGTGCGCAATCTGCGCATCGCGCTGCGGCGACTGCGCAAATTCGCCCGCACCGGCGCGGCCGAGGAACTCGATCTCGACAGCACGATCAGCGAGACGGCGCGGCACGGCTATCTCGACGTGAAACTGCGGCCCGAGCGGCGCAACGCCGTCAAGGTGCTGCTCTTCCTCGATGTCGGCGGCTCGATGGACTGGCATGTCGAACTGGCCGAGGAGCTGTTTTCGGCGGCACGCGCCGAGTTCAAGCATTTCGAGCATTTCTACTTCCACAACTGCCCCTATGAGCGGGTCTGGCGCGAGAACCGCCGGCGCCATGACCAGACCATCCCGACCTTCGAGATCCTGCGGACCTATCCTGCGGATTATCGCGTGGTCTTCGTCGGCGACGCCTCGATGAGCCCCTATGAGATCGCGATGCCCGGCGGCTCGGTGGAGCATTGGAACGAGGAGGCCGGAGCGGTGTGGATGGAGCGGCTGACGGGGAAGTTCGCCCGCTCCGTCTGGCTCAACCCGGTGCAGCAGCATCTCTGGGGCTACACCCAGTCGATCCGCCAGATTGGCGGGCTGATGGGCGGCCGGATGTTCCCGCTGACGCTGGACGGGCTGGACGGCGCCATGAAGGTGCTGGCGCGATAGGGCCGCCACAAAGGAGAGGAGCTGATGAAGCTCGCCTGCCTTTCGACAGCGGTCTGTTAGTCTGAGCGGCAGGAGGGCATCGGCTCCCGCCTTTCGAGCCCTCATCCTGAGGAGCTGCGAAGCAGCGTCTCGAAGGATGATCCAGCGGGCGATGGCGTCGGCGTGCTGAACCATCCTTCGAGACGCGCCTTCGGCGCTCCTCAGGATGAGGGCTGTAGAGGAAACTGCGCCTTCCGCGAGACAAGATCGCGCGAAGCGACTATGGCTCGCCCATGCAAGACGAAGCCGACGACACCCCTGCTCCAAGCTGGCGCCAGCGCCCCAAGCCGATCGGCTTCGAGATCGCCTACCGGCTCGATGGCGACACGCTGGAGATCGATACGACGCGCAAGGTGGAGACGGTGGCGCTCGGCGCCGTCGAGCAGGTTCGTTTCATCTATGCGCCGAGCAACGTCGCCTCCAAGGCCTACAAAACGCAGCTGCGGCTGATGGACGGCAAATCGATTACCTTCGGCAATCTCTCCTGGCGATCGCTGACCGATGTCGAGCGGGACGACCGGCGCTACCACGCTTTCGTCACCGCTCTTTCGGCCGCCATCGCCAAGGCCAATCCGCGCGCCCGTTTCGTCGGCGGCAAGCCCTATGCGATGTGGCTGGCGCTTGCCATGGTCGGCGGATTGTCGCTGCTCATGCTCGGCTATTTCAGCCTGCGCGCCTTCCAGATCGGCGCGACGGCCGCGGGTTTCCTCGGCCTCGGCCTGGCCGCCGCCTCGTTCTGGCAGGTCTGGCCGATGGTGACGCTGAACCGGCCGCAAGACCTCGCCACCGGCGAGGTGCCGGACCATCTGGTCCCGGGCGGCGGCGAGCGAAACGCTACCTGACCACGAGCACCGAGCACTTCGCCCGGCGCACGATGGTCGAGGCGTTGGAGCCCAGGACATAGGCCAATATGCCGGGCTCGTGCGATCCGATGACGATGAGGTCGACGCCTGCAGCCTCGGCCTCCGCCAGCACCTCGCCATGCACCGAGCCGACGAGCACCTTGGCCGAAACCTGCTCGGGCGGGAGCGGTATCTTGGCCGCCACCGCGGCGAGCCGCGCTTCCGCATCGCTTTGCTGCTCCGCATCGAAATCGGCGGGCACGAATTCCATATAGGTGATCGGCACGAGCGAACGGACATAGACGAGGCGCACGGTCCCGCCAGAGGCCTCCGCGAAGGCGGAAGCGGCGGCAATGGCTGGCTCCGAGAGATCGGCCTCGGCGAGATCGACCGGGACGAGGATGGACTTGTACATCGCGCTCTCCTGTTGGCTGCGTCTCAGTCTTCATAAACCAGTTGCGCCGGCCATGATCCATCGCAAGGACGGCGCAGACCAGACCCGCCTTCGACGCGAATTGACGCTGTTGCCGGGCGGCTTAAGAGTATCGACGCCGCTGGCGGCCGCTGTGTCCCGCCCCGCTTCAGAGAGTGCCAGGTTTCTCCGATGCAAGACTCCACCGCCGCCGCGACAGGCTTCAAGGCGCTGCGACAGTCGCCCGCCGTCTTCCTGATGGTGCTGGCGTTCGTGAACTGGCTGGGTTTCGCCAGCTGGACGGCGCTGCTGAACAATTTCGCCAAGGAGGCGGCCGGGTTCAGCGGGCAGGATATCGGCATCCTGCAATCGGTGCGCGAGATCCCAGGCTTTCTCGCCTTCACCGCCATTGTGCTGTTCTGGTTCATGCGCGAGCAGATCCTGGCCTATCTGAGCCTGGTCATGCTGGGCGTCGGCGTCGCCATCACCGGCTTCTACCCGACGCTCGGCGGGCTGCTGCTGACGACCACGATCATGTCGCTGGGCTTCCATTATTACGAGACGGCGCAGCAATCGCTGCAGCTGCAGCTGCTGCCCAAGGCGCAGGCGCCGCGCCTGCTGGGGCGGATCGCCGGGGCCTCGGCGCTGGCGCAGCTGCTGGCCTTCGGCTCCATCGCCGTGATCTGGCGGGTGTTCCAGCCGGGTTTCGCCAGCGTCTTCCTCACGGCCGGGCTGCTGACCATCGTGCTGACGCTCGTCACGGCGCTCGTGTTTCCGCGCTTCCAGGGCGTGGTGCCGCAAAACAAGGGCTTTGTGCTGCGCCGGCGCTACTGGCTGTATTACGCGCTGACCTTCATGTCCGGCGCTCGCCGGCAGATCTTCATGGCCTTCGGCGGTTTCCTGCTGGTCGAGCGCTTCGGCTACGACGTCTCGGCGACCGCGACGCTGCTGCTGATGACCTATGGGATCAACACCTTCATGGGGCCGGTGCTGGGCGGACTCGTCGGGCGGCTCGGCGAGCGGGCGACGATCCGGATCGAGAACATCTCGCTGATCGCGGTCTTCATCGGCTATGCGCTGGCCAGCCATGGCTATTTCGCCGGCTGGGGCGTCGCCGTGGCGGGCGCGCTCTTCGTGGTGGACGGGGTGTTCTTCACGCTGACGCTGGCGCAGCGCACCTATTTCCAGAAGATCGCCGATCCCGCCGACATCGCGCCGACCTCGGCCGTGGCCTTCACCATCAACCACATCGCCGCGGTGTTCCTGCCGGTCACCTTCGGGCTGCTCTGGATTCGCGATCCCGCCATCGTCTTCTATATCGGCGCGGGAATCGCGACGATTTCGCTGTCGCTGGCGTTTTTCGTGCCGCGCCACCCGGCGCCCGGCGCCGAAACCGTGCTGCAACCGCAGCTGGCGGCCGCGGCGGCCGAGTAGGCTTCAGCCCTGGCGCTGGGGCGTGCGCACGATCAGCCCGTCGAGCTCGTCCTTGATCCTGATCTGGCAGGACAGGCGCGAGGTCGGGCGGACATCGAAGGCGAAGTCCAGCATGTCCTCTTCCATCGACTCCGGATGGCCGGTCTTGGCCGCCCAAGCCTCGTCGACATAGACATGGCAGGTGGCGCAGGCGCAGGCGCCGCCGCACTCCGCCTCGATGCCGGGCACGCCATTGCGCACCGCCGTCTCCATCACGGTCGAGCCGACTTCGCCCTCGACGGTGCGGCTCTCTCCATGGGCGTCGATGAAGGTGATCTTGGGCATGTCTTGCTCCGCCGGCCTGCGCTGCGTTCCGCTTAGAATATTTCGAAGCT
>JBKBRD010000017.1:15108-21145 GCA_046292405.1 Allobosea sp.
GGGTAGGGAAGCGCTTTTAGCCGGTCAGGCTGCGGCGTCGAAGCGTGAGATCGCCGCACGGGCTTCCGCCGCGGCCAGAGCGAGCGCATCCATCTCCGCCTCGGCCGCGCTTGCGCCCGCGCCGGACAGGCGCTGTTCGATGCGATCGGCGGCGGCGGCCACCTGCCAGGCGCCGATGGCCTGGGCGGCGCCCTTCAACGTGTGGGCGGCGTCGCGCTTTGCGCGCTCGTCGGCGCCATTGTGGATGGTGCGCAGGTGGCGGACGCATTGCTGGGAGAACAGCGCGAGCAATTCGCGCTCGAGTTCCTGGTCGCCGCCGGTCTGGCGGGCGAGGTGGACGAGGTCGATGGCGGGTTGGGGCATTGCGGGGCTCTGATTGCGGAGATGACGGGGGCAGCGTGGGCGGCCGAAGGGGCGTGTTGAAGCGCCAACATGGTGAACGAGGCGTTAACGACGTTTGTGAATCGAGCGCTCAAATGGGTTTCATTCGAAGGAACGCTCAACTACCCTTCGAATTGGTAAACGATGGGCTTCGTGTCCTCGCGTGAATCCGGGCCAGAGGCGGCTTTCGGATGCGTGCGGGAGGGCATGGCGCCGCCCATCGTCAGTAGCGTAGCGAGGCGGCTAGCATGACCCGGCAAAAGAAGCTTCAGGACCCGACCGAGGCCGCGATGTCGGCCATCGAAGAGGCTTTGAGGCTCGATCAGCCTCATGGCGACACTGCCGCCGAGGCTGGCGAGCCGAAACTGCCCTCCATCACCGAAGCCGATCTCAAGCTCGATCTGCCGCGGGTGGAAGCGGCGGCGCCGCAGCCTAAGCCGAGCGCGGAGCCCGCGCCGCCGGCCCGCCCGCTGATCGCCCCCGACACGACCCGTGTCGCCAATGACGACCGCCGGGATTCCAGCTCGCTCGTGCAGGCGTTCTCGGCGCGTCCCTCGTTGAAGCCCTACTGGTTTGCCGTGCTCGGCTCTTTGGCCTGGCTGGGCGGCGTCGCCTTCGTCGTCGCCAGCCGCTACGGCTCGTTCTCCGCCGGCGTGCCCGAGGGGCTCGCGGGGCTGGGACTGGGCGAATGGACGCTGCTGGCGCTCGCCGCCGGCGCGCCTGTCGTGTTCTTCTTCGTGCTTGCGGCGCTCTATCGCCGGACCCAGGAGATGCGCCTGGTCTCGCGTGCGATGACCGAAGTCGCGCTGCGCCTGGCCGAACCCGAAGTGGTTGGGGCGGATTCGATCCTGTCGCTCAGCCAGACGATCCGGCGCGAAGTTGCCGCGATGGGCGACGGCATCGAGCGCGCCGTGGCGCGGGCCGGCGAGCTGGAGACCATCGTGCGCGGCGAGATCGCGACGCTCGAGCGCGCCTATGCCGACAATGAAATCCGCCTGCGCTCGCTCATCGACGAGTTGGTGACCCAGCGCGAAGCCGTGGTCGGCAACGCCGAACGGGTGAAATTCGCCATCAGCGGCGCGCATGAGGGGCTGTCGAAGGATCTCGACAACGCCAGCCGCCTGATCGCCGAGGCCGTGTCCCAGGCCGGCGACCGCGTTTCGGGCTCGCTCGGCGAGAAATCCGACCAGATCACGCTTGCGCTCGGCCGGGCCGGCGAGCGCATGGTCGAGGAGATCAGCGGCCGCGGCAACGAGCTGGTCGAACGGCTGCAATTGACCTCGGGCGAAGTCAGCGAGCGGCTGGCCGGCGCCAGCGACCAGCTGTCGACCCTGCTCGACGGGCGCGCCCAGGAGATTTCCGCCTCGCTCGAGCGCAGCGGCGCGGCGCTGACGCAGGAACTGACCAACGGAGCGCGTGAAGTCACGCGCAGCATCACTGAAACCGGCGCTCAGGTCGCGGACACGCTGTCGCAGCGCGTCGAGGCCGTGAACGAGACGCTCCGGGCGACAGGCGAGAGCCTGACCAGCGAGATCTCGCAGCGCGGCGCGGATGTCGCCGAGCGGCTCGAGAACTCCAGCCGCTCCATCGTCGCGATGATCGAGGGCCAGACCGACGCGGTCGGCCAGCGCCTGACGGAGACCGGCGAGAGCCTGCGCAGCCTCCTCTCCGAAGAGGGCGAGAGCGTCACCACCCGGCTCGCCGAGGTCGGCCGCGGCGTCAACGGCCTGCTGAACCGCCAGAACGAAGCGATCGCCACCCGGTTGCAGCAGGTTGGCGACAGCGTCCACAGCCTCATCAGCACGCAAGGCGACGCGCTTGTCTCGCGTCTCAACGACACCGCCCGCACCGTCGACGACGTCCTGCGCGAGCGCAGCGACTCGATCGTCCTGCGCGTCGACGACGCCGGCAAGACGCTGGCCGAGACCGTCGACAAGCATGGCGCGGACCTGACCTCGCGCATCGCCGATGTCGGCGCCTCCGTCCACGGGCTGTTCAGCGAACAGGGCGGCAATCTCGTCCAGCGCCTGTCGGAGACGGGCGAGACCGTGCACTCCCTGCTCGATCGCCAGTCGAGCACGCTGGTCTCCCGCGTCGCCTCGGCGGCGCAGGAAGCGGCCGGCATCCTGGCCGATCAGAGCGCGACGCTCGTGGCGCGGGTTTCGGGCGTCGGCGCCGAAGTCGGCGATCTGCTCGACAGCCGCAGCGAAGCGCTGGCGGCGCGCGTCGGAAGCGTGGGCGAGGCTTTGGTCACCACTGTCACCGACGCCGGCGAGCAGGCCGCGCGCCTGCTCGACGCCAAGACCGATGCGCTGGCCTCGCGCGTCTCGTCCGTGGCGGCCGAGGTCGGCGGCACGCTCGACGAGCGGACCGAGGCGCTGGTCTCGCGTCTCGGCGCGGCAGGCGAGCAGATCGACGCGCTGGTCGTCCGACAGGGCGATGCGCTGGTCGGACGGGTGCAGCAGGCCGGCGACGAGCTGCAGGGCCTGATCGGCGTGCAGCGCGAAGCGCTGGTCAGCGGGCTGAACGAAACCGGCATCCGCGTCAGCTCGCTGCTCGACGAGCAGGCAGGCGCGATGACCGTGAAGGTGTCGCAGGCGGGTCTCGATCTCAAGGACATGCTCGGCGACCAGAGCCAGGTTCTGGCGGCGCGCATCGCCGATGTCGGCCGTTCCGTCCATGGCGTGCTGGCCGAACGCAGCGGCGCGCTGATCACCCGCCTGGCGGAAACCGGGGAAACCCTCAATCGCCAGATGGACGAGCAGGCGACCAGCCTTGCCGCACGCGTCGCGCAGGCCGCGGATGCGGCGCGCGAAGCGCTCGTGGCGCAACAGGACGGGCTGATCACCGGCCTTGCCGAAACCGGCGAGACCGTCGGCGCCCTGCTCGGCAGCCAGCGCGAGGCTTTGGTGCGCGACCTGACGAGCGCCGGCCGCGACGTGCATGGCCTGCTCGGCCAGCAACGCGAGGCGCTGCTGCGCGACCTCACGACGGCGGGCCGCGACGTGCATGGCCTGCTCGGCCAGCAGGGTGAGGCGCTGGTGCGCGACCTCACCTCCGCCGGGCGCGAGGTGCACGGACTTCTCGGCCAGCAGAGCGAGACGCTGGTGCGCGATCTCACCGCCGCCGGCCGCGAGGTGCATGGGCTACTCGGCCAGCAGAGCGAGACGCTGGTGCGCGACCTCACCGCCGCCGGTCGTGAGGTGCACGGCCTGCTCGGCGAGCAGAGCGAGGATCTGGCGCGCCGGATGACGGAGGCCACCCGCACGCTCACCGAAACCATCAATGTCGATGGCCGCCATGTCGCGGACCGCGTCATCGAGGCGACGGACGGGCTGCGCCAGACCTTCACCACCCATGCCGACGAGGCGCGCACGCTGCTCGCCGGCACGGGCCGCGAGATCGTGCTGGCCCTCACCCAGCAGGGCGGCCGCGTCAACGAGGCGCTCTCGGCCAACGCCGAATCGATGCTGCGCTCGGTCGAGGCGCGTTCGCAGGCGCTCAACGAGGCGCTGGCCGGCAAGCATGACGCGCTGGTCAAGCTGTTCGACACCCAGGGTCGCCATATCGAGATCGGTCTCGGCGACAGGCTGGCCGCATTCGAGGAGATCATCCTCAACAAGGGCGGCGACCTCGTCTCCAGGGTCTCCGCCGATGCGCAGGCCTTCACCGACACCCTCACCAGCCGCCTCGCCCAGGTCGAGCGCCTTCTCGCCCATGAGGGCCAGGAGTTGGCCGAGAAGGTCGGGGCCCGCTCCAACGAAGCCGCCGAGATCCTGGCGCGCCGCACGGCCGAGGCCGCCGCGGCGATGGAGACGCAGATCGCGGTGTTCGAGGAGCGTTCGAGCGCCAAGAGCGCCGAGATCGGCCAGTCGCTGGACGGGCTCATCGCCCGCATCGACGGCAATCTCGGCTCGCGCGCCACCGCCCTCAACGAGGCGCTGGTCGAGCGCACGGTCGACATCGCCCGCGTCCTCGCCGAGGGCGGCCGCGAGGTCACCCGCGCGCTGGCGGCCAAGGCGGACGAGATCGGCGAGGTCGTGACCTCCAAGAGCGAGTCGCTGACCCGCACCCTCGGCGACAAGGCCGACGCCATCAACGCGACGCTCGGCGGCCGCGCGCTGCAGATCGCCGATACGCTGGACCAGAGCGTGGCGCGCTTCGAAGAGCGGGTCGTCAACCGGCTCGACCTCGTCTCCGGCGTGCTCGATTCCCGCGGCCAGGAGCTGGCGGATACGCTGCAGACCCGCTCGGACGCGCTCGCCGCCAGCTTCGGCAGCCGCACCGACGCGTTGCGCAGCCTGTTCGACGACAAGGGCGTCGCGCTGGTCGACCAGCTCGGTTCGCGCGGGCAGTCGATCGCCGACGAGGTCTCGACTATCGGCGACACCGTCGTCCGCGCCATCGAAAGCCGCGGCCATAGCATCGTGGAACGCCTGCGCGAGCGCAGCGCCGACATCACCGCGGCGCTGGACAGCTCGAGCGCCGCGCTGCGCGAGACGCTGGAAACCGGTTCGCAGCAATCGGTCGAGGCGCTGGTCGCGACCAATGAGAAGCTGCGCGGCGAGTTGGGCGGCATGCTGAGCCGCCTGGGCGAAGCCAATCACCTGATGCAGCAGATCGTCACCGGGGCGAACAAGAACCTCGCCGCCGTCGAGAGCGGGCTGTCGAGCCGCGTCGGCGAGCTGCAGAACGTGATCGCCAGCGTGATGGACGAGACCGGCCGCGCCTCGCTGCAGGTCGCCGAACAGGTCAGCCAGCTGAAGTCCTTCTCCGAGGGCGCGCTGCGCGAGACCACGGCCCTGGTCGGGCAGCTCGACGACAAGAGCGCCACGCTCGGCGCCGCCACCCAGGAAAGCGCCGCCGCGCTGCATGCTGTGGCGTCGCGTCTCGAGCAGGTCGAAGCCCGCGTCGGCAAGGCGTTGTCGGAGCGCAAGGCGACGCTGGAAGAGCTGCACGGGCTGATCTCCAGCCGCACCGAGGATGTCGAATCCGTGACCCGCTCCTTTGCGGCGCTGATCGACGACTCCTTGTCCGCGGCCGAGGCGCGCGCCCGCCAGATCGGCGGCGTGCTGAGCGAATCCGCGGAGACCACGACCGCGGCCCTGTCCCAGCAGTTCGAGCTGATCCGCGCCGCCACCGGCAAGGAGCGCGAGCGCACCGCCAACGCGCTGCGCGCCGCCTATGAGCAGGTGACGAAGGAGGTCGGCGGCGAGCTGGCCAAGGTGACCGAGCGCTTCCAGGGCGCCGCCCAGGACATGCGCAACGTCACGGCCGAGGTGCAGCGCGAGTTGGAGGCCACCCGCGCCGAGCTGAAGCGCGGCGTGCTCGACCTGCCGCGCGAGACGCAGGAATCGACCGCCGCCATGCGCCGCGTCGTCGCCGAGCAGATCAAGGCGCTGAACGAGCTGACGGAGATCGTCACCAAATCCGGCCGCCGCAGCGACGTATCGCTCCCGGCCGACACCCAGCCCCGGCGCGCCGCCGCCACCGCCGCGCCGCTGCCTGCCCCCGCCTATACGACGGTGACGCAGGCGCGCATGCCGGCCGCGCCGGAGCCGTTGCTGCGGCCTTCGCTCGACCCGGCGCCGCAGGAGCCGGCCCGGCCGGAGCCACGCGTCGAAGCCAAGCCGGTCGCGCCCCGCCCTGCCCCGCC
>JBKBRD010000018.1:0-6412 GCA_046292405.1 Allobosea sp.
GGGAAGACGCTGTGACAGCCGCGCCAGGATCTCCTGGCGTGACAAGCCGGTCTGACCTTCGAGCTGGGCCAGAACGTCGGCGCCGATCGCCTGCTCCAGATCCGGCTCGGTCACCGGCTGGTTGGGTCCGCTCCTGACCCAGGAATCGGCGGCATCGCCGCGACCCGCCTGCTTGAACCGCTCGATCAGCTCCTGAATGCCGCCGCCCAGCAGGCCGCCGATGCCGCCCGCCGACGCTGCGCCGCCTGCCCCGCCGAGGATCTTGTCGAGCCCGAAGGGCGCGCCGCCAGACGTCTGGCCCGGCGCCGAAGCCCGGCCGTAAGAGCCCGGCGCGTCGACGCCAGGCTGCGCCGTCCGGGGCTGCCCGCCGCCGAACCATTCAGCCAGCTTGTCGCGATTCTGGTAGCCGGCGACCGCCAGCAGTCCCAGCAGAGCCGTCATCGACGGCAGTCGATTGTTGTCGCCCATCATGGGTTCGATCCTTCTCGCGAAACGGTCAAACGGTGCGGCGGCGGCTCATCATCGACCAGATCGTCAGCACGATCACGGCGCCGATGATCGCGCCGATAAAGCCGGCGCCCTGGTTGGGGCCGTACCAGCCCAGCGCCTGACCGAGATAGGTCGCGACGAAGGCGCCGATGATGCCGAGGATCGTGGTGAGAATGAAGCCTGAGGGTTCGTTGGGACCAGGCGACAGAAACTTGGCGACGATGCCCGCGAGAAAGCCGATGACGATAGTTCCGATGATGCCCATGGTCCGCCCCTGAAATTGTCGCCGCGAAGGGATCGCGGCCTTTGCGAATGCGCTCTCACAACCGGCGGACAGGGGGCGAAGTTCCATGGGCGCGGCGCGGTCCTGTTCGGCGGTTGAGGGAACCCTCGTCCCCGACCGCCCGAAGCTTCGGGCGCCGCCGCCGGCCGGATGAACGCGCGGCGTCCATCCTGCCGGATTGGGTTACTGCCCGATCTTGACCTTCAGGAACTCGCCGATCGTTCCATTCCAGGTGGTGACGCATTCCGCCCCGCAGCGCCCGGCGAAGGCCGGCAGGATCACCTTGACCAGCGCATCCTTGCGAAGCGCCTCATCCTCGGCCGTCACCGGAACTAGCTTCATGGCTGCCGGGGCGCCTTCGCTGCAGGCTTTGCCAGTGTTGCAGTCGATGCCGATCTGCGTTTCGGTCTTGGCCTGCTCGAAGATGGAATCCTCGAGCTTGCGCAGGCTCGTGGTCAGGTAAGACTGCACCTTGGGATCGAGGCCGTTCCACCATTTCAGGTTGGCGAGCTGGGCGGAGAGGCCGAAATTGATCGGCATGGGCGAGATGAACTTCGCCGCCTCATGCCATTTCGACCGATAGCCCGAGAGAGCGCCGGTGATGGCGCAGTCGATGACGCCGCTCGCCAAGGCCGGCTGGACTTCCGCAAAGGCCAGGTTGATCGGCGAGCCGCCGATATGGCTGACGAAGGCCTGTTGCGAGGCGCCGGAGGCGCGAACCTTCCGCCCCTTGAGATCGGCGACCTTGCCGAAGGCGTCGCGGCAATAAATCACCTGCGCCTGGTAGGTGCCGAAGCCGAGCAGCTTGAGGCCATGCTTCTCCTCCAGGAATTTTGCGTAGGTCGGCCGGAAGACGTCGACGACTTTCTGCAATTCCTCGACCGAGCCGACGAGGCCAACGAGATCGGTGGCCTCGTTCATCGGGACTTCGCCGGAATTGTAGTTGAGGACCGTGGTGGCGAATTGCAGGGTGCCGGCCGAGACGAGCCGGAAAATCTCCGGCCCCTTGAAACCGAGTTCGGTGAAGGGCTTGACCTGAACCTTGAGCGCGCCGCCGGTTTCCTTGGGCACCGTCTCGTTCCAGAACGGCGCCTCCCGGCTGGTGTACATCGACAGGTTGCCGATGCTGCCGACGACGTTGAAGCTCGTCGACGGCATGGTTTGCGAAGAGGCCGCCGAAACGACGAGGGACGAGGCGAGAGCGGCAATCGGAAGCAGGCTTTTCATCGTCGTCTCCTGTTGGGGTTGTGGGCTGGACCGGGCTTCAGCCGCCGGCCTTGGGGTTGAGGATCGTAGGCAGCCAGAGCGCCAGTTGGGGGAACGCGATCAGAAGCGCGATCATCGCCAGCATGACGACGACGAAGGGCAGCGCGCCGATGCAGAGATCGGCGAAATTGCCCTTTCCGCGCACGGCTTGCACCACGTAGAGGTTCAAGCCGACCGGCGGCGTGATCAGCGCCGCCTCCATCAGGATGACGAAGATGATGCCCCACCAGACGGGGCTGTAGCCGAGCGCGGTGATCACGGGCACGACGACCGGCGTCGTCGCGATCATCATCGACAGCGTCTCCATGAAGCAGCCGAGAATGAGATAGAAGATCACGATCGCCGTCAGCATCCCCAAGGGCGGCCAGCCCAGGGCCAGAACGAGATCGGTGATCGCCTTGACCAGGCCGATCGAGACCATGACGAAGTTCAGGAAGAAGGCGGCGATGACGATCAGCATGACCATGCAGGTCGTGCGCACCGTCCCCTCGAAGGCGCGCAGCAGCACAGGCAGGGTCAACTGCCCATTCGCTGCGACGAGGAACAGAGTGGCCATGAGGCCGAGCGCCGCGGCTTCGGTCGGCGTCGCGACGCCGGCATAGATCGACCCGACGACGACCAGGAAGAGGCCCAGCGGCGGGATGAGATGGCGCAGGCCCGCAACCCGCTCGGACCATAGGCGCGTCGTATCGACCTGCGGTCCCGCCCAGGCGGGGCGCAGGAGCGCGAGACCGAGGATCATCAGCGAGAACAGGCCGGCGAGCATGAAGCCGGGGATGAAGCCGGCCGCATAGAGATCCGCCACCGAGGTGTCGGTCAGCACGGCGTAGATGATCATGTTGATCGAAGGCGGAATCAGAATGCCGAGCGTGCCGCCCGCTGCGATCGATCCGAGAAACAGGGGGCGGTTGTAGCCGCCCTTGTCCATATTGGGAATCGCGACCGTGCCGATGGTGGCGGCGGTCGCGACGGAGGAGCCCGACGTGGCGGCGAAGATGGCGCTGGCCGCGATGTTGGTGTGGATCAGCCGCCCGGGTATCCGCGCGAACCAGGGCGACAGAGCCGAGAAGAGCCGTTCGCTCATGCCCGAGCGGTGCATCAGCTCGCCCATCATGATGAACATCGGCGCGGCGATCAGGATGAAGTCGTTGGACGAGTTCCAGGCGAGTTCGCCCACCGCCCCGACCATCGGGAAGAAGGCGTAGTTCGCCTGCAGCACGTAAGCCATGATCGCCAGCGCAGCCGCCACGGGCAGGCTCAGGGCGACGAGGGCAACCAGCAAGGAGAGCGCGGCGCCGATCATCGTCCCTGCTCTCCCAGCGGCCGCTCGACGCCTGACTGCTCGATTTCTTCGGCGACGCGCAGCGAGCCGATGAGCGCATCGAAGCCGGGGCGGTCATAGGCGACGAGGCGCGCGATCGCCTGGATCGGGATCAGCACGGCCATGCAGGCGAACCAGACGAGCCCGACGCACCAGATGCCCTGCGGGATCACCATCGGCACCTGCAGCAGCGACACCGATTTGGCGTTGAGCGCCCAGGATTGCGCCAGCGTTCCATACGCGAACCAGGCCAGGGCCACGGCGATGACCGCCAGCGCCGCGGAGGCGATGAGGTCGCAGGCGACCCTGAACCGATCAGGCAGGGCATCGAGGAGGATGTCGACGCGGATATTGGCCTTGGACGTGACCGTGAAGCCGAGACCGAGGCCGATGCAGGCGGCCAGGGCATAGCCCGATATCTCGAAGCTCTCGACCATACCCCGTTTGAAAAAGAAGCGTGTCACGACGTCGATGCTGATCAGCAGGCTGCAGCCGAACAACACGATTGCGCCAGCCAGCCAGGCGAGAATCCGCGAAATGCGCTGCGGCAGTGGCTCTTCCGGCAAGAGGCGCTCCAGATCGCTCATGGCGAGCCGATCCGGGATCGGCGCGACTGCGCCCAATGGCCAGCCCTCTCCGTCGTCTCCGCTCGCGCAGGCATGGTGCGTTCCCCCAAGGACGGGCGTCGAGGCCGATCCAGATGACAGCCATGTGACCACGCGTCCGCGCGTTGACGCAAGCGCCTGGCGATCAAGTTAGCGCCAGCCGCCGCTCAAGAAACGTACCCGTCGGCTTTGTCGGCCAACACAGCGGCCGGATCGCGCGTCGCCGGATCGCCGTAACCGCCGCCCCCGGGCGTCTCCATGCGGACGATGTCGCCGCAGCGAAGCGGAAAGCCGATGGTCTTGGCCTTCAAAGGCGTCAGTTCGCCGTCCCTGATGACGCTGAGCCGGCCGCCGCGTCCTGGCTCGCCGCCTTGCAGCCCATAGGGCCGCGAGACGAAGGCGTCGAAGGAGGCGTTGAGGAGGCCGTGCTCGGCGATGAAGCGCCATTCGCGGACGAGCCCGAGCCCACCGCGCCTGCGCCCGGCGCCGCCCGAGTCCGGCAGGAAGGCATAGCGCTCGAACCGCAGGGGAAAGATCGCCTCGATCATCTCGATCGGGGTGTTCTGTCCGTTGTGAAACCCGGCCGAGAGACCCGACGGGCCGTCTGCCTCCGGGTGCCCGCCCCAACCGCCGATCTCGGCGTCGAAGTAGACCTGTCTGCGCCCGTCCGCGTGACGGATATTCACGGCGTGATTGAAGGTGACGCCGTAATAGGAGGCCGGGATTCGCTCGGGCACGGCCTCCGCAAAGGCCTTGAGGACGGCGGTCGCGATGCGGTGGCCGGTCAGCATCCGCATGGCGACGGGGGCTGGGAACAAGGCGTTGACCAGGCTTCCTTGCGGCGCAGTCACCGTTATCGGCCGGTAGCAGCCGGAATTGGCCGTCGCTTCGATCCCGGAGGCGGCGATCACCGCGTAGTAGACGGCCGATTTCGTCGTGGCCATGGTCGCATTGATGGGGCCGCGCGCCTGCGCAGACGAGCCGGTGAAATCGATCGCGATCGTGTCGCCCGCGATCGTCAGCGTCACCGCGATGCGCTTTTGGCCTTCATCCATGCCGTCGCCATCGACGAAATCCTCGGCCTGATAGACGCCGTCGGGAAGCGCCAGGAGGGCTGAGCGCATCGCCTGCTCGGAGTGGTCGAGCAGCGCGGCGCCGACCTGTGCGAGGGTTTCGACGCCGTAGCGGCCGGCAAGCGCGCGAATGGCGCGGGCGCCGACCTCGAGCGCCGCCACCTGGCTCAGGAAATCGCCGCGAAACGTCTCGGGCTCGCGCACATTCTGCAGGATCGTGGCGAACAGATCGTCCATCATTTCATCGCGCCGGACGATCTTCACCGGCGGCAGTCGCAGCCCCTCCTGGAAGATCTCGACGGCATGGGCGTTATAGCCGCCCGCCGCGCCGCCGCCGACATCGACGTGGTGGATGAGCACGCAGGTGATCGCGATGCGCTTGCCCGCCACGAAGACCGGCTTGAACGCCAGAAAATCGGGCAGGTGCTGGCCGCCGCAATAGGGATCGTTGGTGACGACGACATCGCCCTCATGCCACTGATCGAGCGGCAGGTGGCGGGCGATGATCTCCTGCAGGCAGAGTTCCATCGAGTTGAGATGGACGGGCATGCGGGCGGCCTGCGCGATATTGCGGCCTTGCCCGTCGAAGACGGCGGTCGAATAGTCGAGGAGCTCGCGCACGGTGGTCGAGCGGCTCGTGCGCCAGACCGTGATCGACATCTCCTCGGCGGCCGAAACCAGCGCATGGGAGACGATTTCGAGGAGAACCGGATCGACCCTGCTCATGCGTCCAACTCCCGTCTCGCGATAAGATCGCCCGAATCGACCACGGCGAGAGACCAGCCCGCGGGGATCAACAGCGTCGTATAGGCCTGCTCGACGATGGCCGGGCCGCGCAGCCGGGTTTGCGCCGCCAGATCGTCCTGCTGGTGGACCGCAGCCGAAGTCCAGCCGCCATTGAGGTGGACCTGGCGATGGCGCGGCTCCGTCGAGGGTCCAGGCACGGGAGCGCTCGTCGCCGCGACGCCGCCGAGCATCCCCACCGCGGCAAGCCGCAACGTGACGAGTTCGACCGTCTCGGACGGGTCGTCGAAGGAGAAACGCTGGCGGTGAAGCTGGTGGAAGCGCTGCCAGAGCGCCTCGATCTGGAGATCGTCGCCAGGCGCCGCGTCAAGCGGCGCCAGAAGCTCGAAGGCCTGGCCGCGATAGCGCAGATCGGCGGCGAGATCGAGACGGCGCTTTTCGGCCGGGAGACCATCCGCGGCCAGGAGAGCGTCGCCTTCGCGGAGCAACTCGTCCGCGAGCGCGCGCAGGGCCGGGCCGGCGCCGGGCTTGAGCGGCAGCACCTTGGTTCGCGCGAGGTCGTGAACCACGTCGGACTGGAGAATGCCGTGAGCCGAAAAGGTCGAAGGGTCCTTCGGGAAAATCACCGTGG
>JBKBRD010000018.1:6706-18788 GCA_046292405.1 Allobosea sp.
TAACGGTCGGCTCGGCGCCGCCCCGGCCATAGCAGACCGGCCCCGGCTTGGCGCCGGCGCTGCGCGGGCCGACCTGCAGGCGACCCGAGGCGTCGAGCGAGGCGATCGATCCCCCGCCGGCGCCGATGGTGCGCATGTCGACCATCGGCACCCGCACCGGCAACCCGTCGACGTCGCCCTGGGTGACGACGGCGCGCACGCCGTCGCGGATCACCGCGACGTCATAGCTCGTGCCACCCATGTCGACGCCGACGACATGGGCGAAGCCGAGATGGCGGGCGACGGCTTCGGCGGCCAGCACGCCACCCGAGGGACCGGAGAGCAGCAGCTTGACCGGCGCTTCGCTCGCCGCCCGGGGCGTGGTCGCGCCGCCATTCGACTGGACGAGATAGAGGGGTGCTTTCAGACCTTCCGACGCGATTCGCGCCAGCAGGGCGTCGATGTAGCGGCGCACCACCGGGATCAGCAGAGCGTTGAGCACAGTGGTGGATGTCCGCTCGAATTCGCGGATCTCGGGCGAAACCTCGTGCGAACACGAGACTGCGATATGCGGCAAGCGCTGGCGCAACCGATCGCGGATGGCGATTTCATGAGCCGGGTTGGTGAAGCCGTTCAGCAGAGCGATCGCACAGACGCTGGCGCCCGAGGCCTCGACCTTGTCGATCGCGTCGTCGAGGCTTGCGAGATCGAGCGCGGTGAGCACCTCCCCGACCGGCCCTATCCTCTCGGTCACGCCGAAGCGCCGTCGCCTCGGCACGAGCACGGTGCGCGGCTCCGGCTTCAGGCGATAGATCTCGCTGCGGGCATGCCGGCCGATTTCGAGAACGTCTTCGAAGCCGGCCGTGGTGATGAGCGCCCCGTCCGGCAGGTTTCGGGTCAGGACCGCGTTCGTCGCGATCGTCGTGCCATGCATCAGGAAGCCGACATCCGACAGTGCGAAGCCGAAGCGGGCGGCCGCGCCCTTGATCGCATTCATCAGTCCCAGGGACGGGTCGTCGGGCGTCGTCGCGGTCTTGAAGCTGTGCGTCGCGCCGCTCGCCTCGTCGAGAAATTCCAGATCCGTGAAGGTTCCGCCGATATCCACGGCAATCCGGATCCGTTTCGAGCTCATGCGGTGTCAGATCCTGTTCGGGGACGGGCAGTCACGCGAGGTGCAAGATCCACGCCCGCAGAAACATCATCTATCATCCTTCGCGGAGCGATCGCCAATGTAGGATTGTGTCTCGGCATGCAAGGGCCGGTCTGAGGTCGCGCCGGCCGCGGCCGAGCCCGGCCGCATGCTGGTCGGCAGCGTCGCAAGCGCCTGATAGCATCGGGCGCATGAGAGGGGAGATGACGATGATCAGCGCTTTCACCGCGATCCTGGCGCTCGCATTGGGGCTTGTCCTTGCCGGCGCGCCGGCCGCGGCGCAGATTCCGCCTTCAGCAGCCGAGATCGCCGCTTATGACGGGCTGCAGGCCGCCGCATGGGCCGGAGACGTCGCCGCCATCGAGAGGCTGGTTGCTTCTGGCGCCGCAATCGACACGCGCGACGGCCAGCGCCGAACCCCGCTGCATATCGCGGCACATGCTCGACAGCGCGAGGCCATGCGGGCGCTGGTCAAGCTCGGGGCGGATCCGCGCGCGCTGGACGCCCAGCGCTACGACGCCGTCACGATCGCCGCCGTGGCTGACGATGCCGAGACGATGCGGGTGGCCCTCGCGATCGGCGGGGATCCCAGGGCGATCACCAGCCCCTATGATGGCACTGCGCTGATTGCCGCCGCCCATCTCGGCCATGACGAGATCGTCCGGATGCTGATCGAGGCCGGCGCGCCGCTCGACCACGTCAACAATCTCGCCTGGACCGCGCTGATCGAGGCCGTCATCCTCGGCGATGGCGGGCCACGGCATCAGCGCACCGTGAGCCATCTCGTCGCGGCCGGCGCCCGGCGGGATCTCGGCGATCGCAACGGCGTCACGCCGATCGAAATGGCGCGCCAGCGCGGCTATGCGGCGATGGTTCTCATCCTGGACAAGCGCTGAGGGCGGCACGGCGCCGCTTGCAGGCGCCTCGACCGCGGTCGGCATTCCCATCGGGTTCAGCTCCCGGCCCCTGCCCGGGCTTGGCGTCAGGGAGCGCCCTCGCCTTCCAGATCGACCTGCAGCCAGCGCGGCGCCTGATGCACGTCGATCGTCTGCAGGCGGCCGGGGCCGCGGTTCTCGAAGCGGTGCGGAACGCCGGCAGGCCCGAACACCACATCGCCAGCCGTCGCCTCGATGACGGCGTCGCCGACGAAGAAGCGGGCATTGCCGGCGATGACGATGAAAAGCTCGTCATAGGGATGGACGTGCAGCCGCGGACCTTCGCCGACCGTCTCATTGCCATAGGCGAGCACGGTGCAGCGGGCGTTCAGCGTCTCCCCCTCGACGTTGCCGCGCCACGGCCCGCCGCCTTCGGGGTCGAAGAGACGCGCTTTGCCGCCGGCGCGCCCATCCGGCGCGATCGTCGTGGGATCGAAATCCTTGCGCATCGCGCCAATCCTCCCAAATTCCCTCGTCGCCGGCGCGGGCTGGACTAGTCGCGGTCCGGCGCGCCGAGCGGGAAATAATGCCGGAAGCGCCGCGCTTCATCCACGGCGCGCGCGAAAGACGGGCGCTGGAGCAGGCGCGATCGGTATGCGGCGAGATGCCCGTATCGGTCCGGGATCGGGTACGTCCAGTCCGCATAGAAGAGCGATGGCGCGGCGGCGCAGTCGGCGAGCGAAAAGGCCTCGCCCACCGCCCATTGGCGCCCTTCCATCCGGCGATCGAGCCAGGCGTAGCTGGTGTCCAGCATCTTGCGCGCGTCCTCGACGCCATAGGGATCGCGGCTTTCGGCCGGGCGCAGCGCGTCCAGCACGAACTTGCCTTGCGGCGTCATGACGTAATTGTCGAAGAAGCGGTCCAGCATGCGGGTTTCGACCGCCTCGGCGGGATCGTCGGGAATCAGCCTGACCGGCCCGGGATGGCGGATATGGAGGTGCTCGATGATGATCGAAGCTTCCACGATCACGCGACCGTCGTCGCGCAGAATCGGGAACTTCTTCATCGGCCAGAGCGAGGCGAGCTCCTGCGCCACGCCGTCGTCCTCCATCATCCGGTAGGTGAACGGAACGCCGTTCTCATAAAAGGCGATGAGCGCCTTCTGGCAGTAGGAGGAGAACGGGTGCGCGAAAAGTTCGAGGCTCATGCGGATAGGCTCGCTTCTCAATGACATCGAGCTTCTGCGAGACTGTCCCGACCCGCAGACCCTGGTGCGCGTGCGCCGCTCGCCGTCGGTCCAGAATGGAATGATGACGCGAGGGGCTGTCAATGGAAAGACGCGGAAGCGCAGAACCCGGCCCGGAGCGCCGTGCTGGTCACCGGGTCAGCGTACGTAGAATTCCAGGGAAGAAAATGGTGCCCAGAGCTGGAATCGAACCAGCGACACTGCGATTTTCAGTCGCATGCTCTACCAACTGAGCTATCTGGGCGCCGGGGAAGCGAGTGGGCTTCCCTGTTGGTGGGCGGGGTATAATCACTCGCTCGGGCGCTGTCCAGTCGCTTCCGGAACTTTGCCGGACAATCATTGCGGGGGCGCCGTGCATGCCCCTGTTAAGAGCGGATATCGGGTCTTTGCCGCCAGTTTCGCGTCCCAGTCGCGGAGCGTCCTGGCAAGCGGCCGGCGTATCGTTCACGCCTCGCGCTGGCGCTCGTCCTCGCTGCCGGGCTTGCCCGCCTCCGCCTCCTCGACCGGCTCGCCGGGGATGACATAGCTGCCTTTCAGCCAGCGGCCGAGGTCGATATCGGCGCAGCGGGTCGAGCAGAAGGGTTTGAAGCGCGGTTCCGCCGGCTTGCCGCAGATCGGGCACGGCTTGGCCTTCACGGCGCGGGAGGCTGGGGCGTGGTCTTCGGCCATGGCTGCCATGGGCTCCTGATTCGTCGCCGCAGGCCTGGCGCTTGCGGTCGATTGTCGAAATGGCGACGGCGTCGCGGGCGCGAAAAACTGTGCGGCCGAGGCGTCAGCCGCCGATGTTCAGCCAGCCGAAACGGACGGGATAGCCCTCCCCGCCCAGCAGGTTGACGGTTTCGTGCAGCGGCAGGCCGACCACGCCGCTGTAGCTGCCGACGAGCTTGACGACGAAGGAGCCGGCGATGCCCTGGATGGCGTAGCCGCCGGCCTTGCCGCGCCATTCGCCCGAGGCGAGATAGGCCTCGATATCCTCGCTCGACAGCCGCTTGAAGCGCAGGCGCGTCTCGACGATGCGCTCGCGGATCGCACCCGAGGGGGTGACGATGGCGACGCCGGTATAGACGCGGTGGGCGCGGCCCGAGAGCAGGCGCAGGCAGGCGGCGGCCTCGTCGACGATCTCGGCCTTGGGCAGGATGCGCCGGCCGACCGCCACCACCGTATCGGCGGCGACGATATAGCAGCCCTCGAGATCGGCGCGCGCCTTGGCTCCCGCACTGGCGGCCTGCGCCTTCTCGCGGGCGAGGCGCCGGGCGAGATCGCGCGGGCGCTCGCCCTTCAGCGGCGTCTCGTCGAGATCGGCGGGCAGCAACGCGTCAGGCTTCAGCCCCGCCTGCTCGAGCAAGGCCAGACGGCGCGGCGAGGCCGAAGCCAGCACCAGCATGGGCCGCCAGCCCGGCGGTTTCGGCGAGGAGAACAGGTTCAAGACGGATTCGGGCTCTCGAAAGGCGCTAAGGGTCGGATCACCCCTTAGGCTCTAGAACAGGATGCGGCAAAGTGGAAAGCGGATTTCGGCGCCGCCCGGAGAGGGCGCGTCCAGCGCCTGCGCCCTTCAAATCCGTCCTGCATTGCGCGCAGGCCAATCGGTTCCATGCACCGGCGTCATTCGCGCTGCGCGGGCGCGAGCATGATATTGCATTGCATCATAACGGCGCGCACGGCACACTGCCGGGCTCGCAGCGACTGGCAAAGCCAGCTGCGGCAAACCCAACTGGAGCGAATGTCGGCATGGCCAAATCCCCAAAGATCCTCGACGCCGTCACCGGAGCGGGGGTCGAGGCGCAGGCTCTGGCGACGCGCATGCTGGCGATGCAGGCCGATGCCGGGCTGACGATCGCCCTGCGCATGCCGATGCTGGTCAAGGGCGCGCTGGGCGACCGGCGCGGGCAGAACGAAGCCGCAAAAGCCGTCACCGAGAAGATGACGGCGGTGATGGAGAGCGGCTTCGCCGCCAGCCACGCCACCGCGATGTTCTGGTGGGGCGTGATGTTCAACCCGCTCGCGCAGGTCGATCTGCACGAGGCGACGGCCAAGGTGGTCAATCACTCGCTGGAGCCGTTCTCCAAGCGGGCGCAGGCCAATGCCGTGCGCCTGCGCTCGCGCCGGGGCTGAGCGTCAGACCGCCTCGGTCGGATGGTCGAGCGGCGTGTTTTGCTTGTCCGCCGGCAGGGCGGCATGCTCGCGTTCGAGCTTGCGATAGCGCGCGACGCTGAGCGGCAACAGGCCGAGATAGGCGACCACGACCAGCGCCAGCATCTCGAACGGGTAGGCGAAGAGCAGGCCCGCCACCACGACGACGGCAACGAAGATCGGCAGCACCTTGTCGCGCGGCACGCGCGCACCCAGCGTCTTGCCGGCATAGCAGGGGATGCGCGAAATCGTCAGGAAGGCGATGAAGAGAATATACAGCCCGACGAAGGGCGCGCCGTAATCCTGCACCGGCAGGCCGATGAAATGCAGATAGAGCGGCAGCATCGCGGTGATCGCGCCGGCGGGCGCGGGCATGCCGACGAAAAAGTTCTTCTGCCATTCCGGCCGGTTGGGATCGTCGATCATGACGTTGAAGCGCGCCAGCCGCAGCGCCATGGCGCAGGCCAGCGTCAGCACGACGATCCAGCCGAAGGACTTCAGCTGATGCAGGTTGAAGATCCAGAGCACATAGCCGGTGGCGACGCCGAAATTCAGGAAGTCCGACAGCGAATCAAGTTCGGCGCCGAAGCGTGAGGTGCCCTTGAGCAGCCGCGCCAGCCGCCCGTCGACGCCATCCAGCGCCGCCGCGACGAGGATGCAGATGGTGGCGGTCTCGAGCTTGCCGTCGACCACGAGCCGCATCGCGGTCAGCCCGAGGCACAGCGCCAGCAGCGTGACGAGATTGGGGGCGATGAGCCGGAACGGAATCGCCTTGAAGCGAGACCGGCGCGTCTCGCGCTCGGGCTCGAAGGGGGGAAAGAGATCGCTCATGCCTGCCGGAATACGCGGTTTCGGGCGTGGACGCCAGCGGCCGCCAGCGCCCTAGCCGGATATGTCGCGTCAGGAGCGAAGGCTTGGCGCCCCGCTCCGACTGACGGGGCGTTCCGGCTCAGATGCCGCGGAAGCTGCGCTGTTCGATCTCGACGGTGGTTGCGTCGGCCAGCACGGTCTCGCCGGCGATCGCCGTCTGGCCCTCGCCGACCAGGGGCACGATGCTGGTCGGCAGGTAGACGTCGACGCGCGAGCCGAAGCGGATCAACCCGAAGCGCTCGCCGGTTGCGATGATCTCGCCCTCCTTGACGAAAGGCACGATGCGCCGCGCGATCAGCCCGGCGATCTGGACCACGCCGACCACGCCATAGGCGGTCTCGATGGCCAGCGCATTGCGCTCATTGTCGTCGCTGGCCTTGTCGAGCTCGGCATTGAGGAAGAGGCCTGGCGTATAGGCCATCTTGACGATGCGCCCCGGCACGGGCGCGCGATTCACATGGCAGTCGAAGACGTTCATGAAGATCGAGATCCGCGTCATCGGCTCCGCCGGCAGGTTGAGCTCCGGCGGCGGCAGCGCGAGCGCGACCTGGCTGACCCGGCCATCGGCCGGCGAGATCACCAGACCGGCGCGTTGCGGCGTGATGCGGATGGGGTCGCGGAAGAAATAGCAGACCCAGAGCGTGACGATCGCGCCGATCCAGCCAAAGGGCGTCCAGAGATGGCCGAGGACGAGCGTCGCCACCAGCGCGATGGCGATGAAGATATAGCCTTCCTTGTGGATCGGCACGATCACCTTGCGGGTGGAGTCGAGGAGCGACATGCGGTGTCCTGTCGGTGGCGTTGGGCGCAACCGGCGCGCCATGGCGTAAACCCGGCGGCGGCAATGCGCGCTGAGCGGTTGGCTGGGTGTTTAGGCGGTTCGGCCGCCGGGGGAAAGAGGTGCGGTGTCGCGGAACGTCGAGACCCGGCCATCGCGGCTGAGCCGGTCCGCCCGTTCGACCACTGCCTATGCGACGCGGATCCGCCGCCCACGATTGAAACAATGTTCAAAGCTTTTGCATTTTGCCTTCTACGAAATTACGTAACGTTCTTCACAGTGATATATGACGGATTATGCGATCGATAGGTTGCTCTTAAGTAGTTTTTTTGTAACTAGACAAACTCCGGGTCATAAAATGGAAATCGGGAGACGCCCTCCCCGGTTCGGTCGGACGACGCAATGCTGGACTTCAATACGCTCTTGATCGCGAGCATCGCCGCGCGCGCGGGTCTGGCCCTGTTTTACCTGCTGTTCAGCATCTTCGGCGCCGCCCGCGTCGCCTTCCTCTGGTGGCTGCTCAACATCGTCCTGTCCTGCGCGGCGATGTGGTTGCTTTACGGGAAGGCTGACGCCTCGCTACCCGGCCCGCTGGAGGGCGCCATCATCTATATGGCTTTCGGGCTGAGCAACGCCTGTCTGTGGAGCGGCGCCTGCGCCTATTTCGAACGCCCCATCGGCTGGGCCGAGTTCTTCGTGGCGGGCCTGGCGCCGGGCTTGACCTATGGCGGCGTCAGTCTCGTGGCGCCGACGCCGCTTCATGCCCTGACGCCGGTGCTGTTCATGCTGGCCTATGCGGTGTTTCGCACGGCCTTGGTGTTTTTCGTCAATCGGCGGCCAGGGCTCCTGCCATCGCAATGGGTGGTGACATGCACCATCGCGCTCTATGCGCTGGCGCTCGCCGTTTCCGGCGTCATGGTCGGGCTCTCGCTGAGCGGGCCGCTGCCGCCGCGCCCGCCGGCTCCGGAAGACAAGCACTATGCGCTGTTCATCGACCAGATCGCCTGCACCCTGATCTATCTCGGGTTGATCGCGATGACACTGGAGCATGCGCAGGCCAGGCTGCGCGACAGCGCGGCGACGGACCCGTTGACCGGGCTGGCCAATCGCCGCGGCGCGAAAGAGCGCTCGCTGGCGGTGATCGCGGCCGGCCGGCGCGCGGGACGGCCCATGGCCGTGCTCCTCGCCGATATCGACCACTTCAAGGCGATCAACGATCGCTACGGGCACGAAACCGGCGATCTGGTGCTTCAGGCCTTCGCGCGACGGCTCGACAGCATCATCCAGCGCAAGCAGGATGTCGTCGCGCGCTGGGGCGGCGAGGAGTTTCTCGTGATCCTGCATGGCGCCACCGGCGCCGAGGCTCTGCAGGTGGCGGAGCGGGTGTGCGTGGCCATGGCCAGCGAACCGGTCATCGCCGCCAAGCAATCCATCGACGTCACGGTCAGCGTCGGCGTCGCGCGCTTTCATCCCGGCGAAGTCGAGCTCGAACCGGTCATCGGCCGCGCCGATGCGGCGCTGTACGACGCCAAACGCGGCGGCAGGAACCGGGCCGTTCTGGCCACGGCTGCGCCGGCCGGCGCCGAGCTCAGCTCGTCAGGCTGACGCGCACGCTCGCGCCCTCGGCCTCGGCAGCCTGCTGCAGCGTCGCCTTCGCCTCATCGACCTGGCGCTGACGGTTCCACAAGGCGGCATAGACGCCATCGGCCGCCAGCAGTTCCGGATGGCTGCCGCGTTCGACGATCAGCCCCTTGTCGAGCACGATGATCTCGTCGGCATTGATGACGGTCGACAGCCGATGCGCGATGACAAGCGTGGTGCGGCCCTCGCTGACGCGGTCGAGCGCGTCCTGGATCTCTTTTTCGGTGAAGGAATCCAGCGCCGATGTCGCCTCGTCCAGCACCAGGATCGGCGGGCCTTTCAGGATGGTGCGGGCGATGGCGACGCGCTGCTTCTCGCCGCCCGACAGCTTCAGGCCGCGCTCGCCCACCGAGGTGGCGTAGCCGTCCGGCAGGGATTTGATGAAGCGGTCGATCTGGGCCAGGCGCGCGGCCTCCTCGACCTCGGCCTCGCTCGCCTCGGGCCGGCCATAGCGGATATTATATTCGATGCTGTCGTTGAACAGCACCGTGTCCTGCGGCACCATGCCGATGGCGGCGCGCAGGGAGACCTGCTGGACCTCGGCGAGGGGCTGCCCGTCGATCAGGATGCGGCCCTGCTGCGGCTCGTAGAAGCGGAACAACAAGCGCGAAATCGTCGATTTGCCGGCGCCCGAAGGGCCGACGATGGCGATCGTCTTGCCCGGCGGCACGGCAAAGGAAATCCCGCGCAGGATCGGCCGCTCGGGGATGTAGGCGAAATGCACGTCCTCGAAGACGACCTCGCCATGGGGCACCTGCAGCGGCGGCGCGCCCGGCTTGTCCTGGATTTCCGGATCCTTGCCGATCAGCGAGAACATCTGCTCGATGTCGAGCGTCGCCTGCTTGATCTCGCGATAGACGGTGCCCATGAAATTCAGCGGCTGGTAGAGCTGGATCAGCATGGCGTTGATCAGCACGAAATCGCCGACCGTGTGCGTGCCGGCGCGGAAGCCCTGCACCGCCATCACCATCGAGATCGTCAAACCGGCCGCAAAGATCGTGGCCTGGCCGAAATTCAGCAGGGCGAGCGAGGTGTAGGCCTTGATCGAGTTGCGCTCGTAGCGCGCCATCGACTTGTCGTAGCGGGCGGTCTCGCGCGCCTCGGCGCCGAAATACTTCACCGTCTCGTAGTTCAGCAGCGAGTCGATCGCCTTCGAATTGGCGTCGTTGTCGCTCTCGTTCATCGCGCCGCGGATGGCGATGCGCCACTCCGTCGCCTTGATGGTGTAGGCCATGTACGCGGTCACCATCACCACCAGCACCACGACGTAGAGCCAGTCGAACAGCGTCAGCAGCACGGCGATGATCAGCGTCACCTCGACGATCACCGGCACGAGCTGGTTGAGGCCGAGCCGCACCATCTCCTCGATGCCGTTGCGGCCGCGCTCCAAGACGCGGGTCAGCCCGCCGGTCTTGCGCTCGAGATGGAAGCGCAGCGAGAGATGGTGAAGATGGCCGAAGGTCTGCAGCGCCAGCGTCCTGACCGCATGCATGAAGACGGGCGCGAACAGCGCGTCCCGCGCCTGGATGAAGGCGGCGGAGCCGACGCGGGCGAGACCGTAAAGAACGGTCAGGGCCAGCGGCGCGCCGACCAGGAAGGGCAGCCAGTTCTGCAGCGTCGATGGCGTATTGGCCAGCGCGTCGGTCGCCCATTTGAAGGTGAACGGCACGCCCATCAGCACGACGCGCCCCATCACCAGCAGAATGAAGGCCAGCACGACGCGCTTGCGCAGGTCGGCCCGGTCGGCAGGCCAGAGATAGGGCCAGAGCGCGTGGAAGGTGGCGATGAAGCCGGCGCCGGGCTTGAGGGCTGCAGAGCGGGCGAAATTCTGCGCAGGGGTTGGCGGGGCAGGCGGCGACATTTTGCAACGATTCCAAATTGGCAGTCTGCGGTATAGGCGGTTTCGCCGAGCAATGCATGTCTGCGAATGCATGTGGACAGCTCGCGCAGCGCCGCCTTGTTATTGTCTCGGAGCGGGTGTCAAACTGTCGCGGCGGGACCAAATCCGTCACCTGGGGAAGCCATACGCATGAAACCGGTTCATATCTTCGCCCTCTCCGCGGCTGCGGGCCTTGTGTTGTCGCAGGCCCCGGCCTTCGCCCAGCGGGCCGCCAAGCCGCCAGCCCAGATCAACGTCACCAATATGCGCAGCGTCGCGCTGACCAGCCTCGAGATCGCGACCATTGGCGAACAATCGCGCCTGGTGGCCAAGCTCGCCAAGCCGCTTGCGCCCGGCAAGAGCATCGCGCTCAAGCTCAACAAGCCGGCGGGCTGCGAGTATTACGTGCTGGCGAAGTTCGATGACGACGTCGAAAGCGACGCCGAGAGCATGGACCTGTGCAAGGACAAGGTCATCCGCCTGACCGAGTGACGCCGCGCCGTCGCGGGGCCGCGAGCCTGGCCATCGCGAGGACGTCGAGGCTCACGCCGTCGCGCCCACGCGGACCAGCTTGTAAGTGATCGAATCGACCAGCGCCTGAAACGAGGCGTCGATGATGTTGGCGCTGACGCCGACCGTGGCCGGTCTCGTCGGCCGACTCGATCAGGACGCGGGTGACGGCGTCGGTGCCGCCCTGGAAGATGCGGACCTTGTAGTCCACGAGCCTGAGCCCGCCGATGAGCGCCTGGTAGCGCCCGAGATCCTTGCGCAGAGCGAGATCGAGCGCGTTGACCGGGCCCGTCCCTTCCGCGGCCGAGATCAGCACGTCCTCGCCGACCTTCAGTTTCACCGTGGCCTCCGAGAAGGTCACCAGCTCGCCATTGGCGTTGTAGCGGCGCTCGACATTGACCTTGAAACGCTCGACCGAGAAATACTCCGGCACCTCGCGCAGGATGCGCTTGGCCAGCAGGAAGAACGAGGCGTCGGCCCCCTCGAAAGCATAGCCCTGCGCCTCCTTCTCCTTGACCTCGTCCAGCACGCGGCCGAGGCGGGGATCGTTGCGGCCGATGGTGACGCCGATGCGCTCCAGCTCGGCGGCGAGGTTCGACTTGCCGCCCTGGTCGGAGATCAGCACCTTGCGCAGGTTGCCCGTCGCCTCGGGCGGGACGTGCTCATAGGTGCGCGGATCCTTCAGCACGGCCGAGGCGTGAATGCCGGCCTTGGTGGCAAAGGCAGAGGCGCCGACGAAGGGCGCGTGGCGATTGGGCGCGCGGTTCAGCATCTCGTCCAAAGCCCTGGAGACATGCGTCAGCTCGCCGAGCTGCCTGTCGTCGACGCCCAATGCGAAACGCTCGCTATAGCGCGGCTTCAGCTTCAGCGCGCCGATCAGCGTGACCAGATTGGCGTTGCCGCAGCGCTCGCCCAGCCCGTTCAGCGTGCCCTGGATCTGGCGCACTCCGGCCTCGATGGCGGCGAGCGAATTGGCGACGGCGCAGCCGCAATCATCATGGGCGTGGATGCCGAGATGATCGCC
>JBKBRD010000018.1:18989-19817 GCA_046292405.1 Allobosea sp.
GGCCTCGATGCTTTCGCGAATGCCGGCGAGGTTGTCCTCGAGCGAGATCTCCAGCGCGACATGGACGTGATAGTCCCAGCTCTTGGCGACGAAGACGATGGCGTCGGCCTTCGCTTCCAGCAGGGCGGCGATGCCGGGATCGTTGGCGGCGGAGCGCCCTGCCCGCTTGGTCATGCCGAAAGCGGCGAATTTTGCCCGCTTGGTCGGCTTTTCCGCGAAGAAGGCGGTGTCGAGCGGGTTGGCGCCGGGATAGCCGCCCTCGACATAGTCGATGCCGAGCTTGTCGAGCATGGCGGCGACGGCGCGCTTGTCGTCGAGAGAGAAATCGACGCCGGTGGTCTGCGCGCCGTCGCGCAGCGTGGTGTCGAACAGATGGATCCGGGCGGGAGTCATGATTTGCGACGCAGCTTGAAACGCAGGACCTTCGGCATCACCATGGCCAGCATGACGAGCTTGATGGCGACGGAGAGCGAGCCGGCGGGGCGGATTTTGGGGGTCATGAGCGCAGCTCTGCTGTGTCGGAGGGGTCGATGCGCTGGAAGCCGTCAAGGTCGTGCCAAAGCGTCTCGATCACGGATTCGGTCGCATTGAAGATGTCGGCGTTCCAGAACCGCCGGATGCGAAAGCCGTGGGCTTCAAACCACCTGTCGCGCGCGGCGTCATAAGGGTTCTCGGCATGCTGGCCGCCATCAGCCTCGACAATGAGCCGACGGTCCATGCAAACGAGATCGACGATATAGGGCCCCATTGGAACCTGTCGTCGGAACTTGAAGCCGCTGAAGCGCCGGTTGCGAACGATGCGCCACAGTTTGCGCTCAGCCTCCGTGG
>JBKBRD010000019.1:0-19623 GCA_046292405.1 Allobosea sp.
CAAGGGCTTGCGCCGCGACGTGCCCATCGTCGGCGTGCCCTCCTGCTCGATCGGCCCGCTCGGCCATGGCGAGATGGCAAGCTGGCACCTGTTCAAGATCGAGGGCGACGCGGAGCGCCCCCATATCAGCTTCGAGCAGCGCTGCTTCGAGCCCGACGGGACCGTCAGGCTCCGGCAGGAGATCGCGCTGCACACCAAGCCGGTCTGAAGCTCACCTCAGACGCAGCGCCCGCCATCGACGGCGAGCACCGTGCCGGTCACCATTTCCGACTCCGCGCTGCACAGGAACAGCGCCGCATTGGCGATGTCCTGCGGCGTCGAGAACCGGCCCCACGGTATCACGCTCCTGAACTGCGCCCGCTTCTCCGGCGTATCCTCGCCCATGAAGGTCGCCAGCAGCGGCGTCTCGCCCGCGACGGGCGCAATGGCGTTGACGCGGATCTTGTCCGGCGCGAGCTCGACCGCCATGGACTGCGACAGCAGATTGGCCGCGCCCTTCGAGCCATTGTACCAGGTCAGCCCCGGCCGCGGCCGCAACCCGGCCGTCGAGCCGATGTTCAGGATGACGCCGCCGCCATGGGCCTTGAAATGCGGCACGATCGCCTTGGCCATCAGGTAGATCGACTTGACGTTCACGGCGAAGACACGGTCGAACTCCTCCTCCGTGACCTCCACCATCGGCTTGTTGCGATGGGTCGTGCCGGCATTGTTGACGACGATGTCGAGCCTGCCGAACGCGGCGAGAACCTGTTTCACCGCCGTTTCCACACTATCGGCCTTGGCGACGTCGCAGGCCACGGAAAAGGCTCCGCCACCGATCGCCTTGGCGGCCTCCTGCGCCTTGTCGCCATTGAGATCGAGCAGCGCGACCCGCGCCCCCTCCCGCGTGAACGTTTCGGCGATGCCATAGCCGAAGCCCTGCGCCGCGCCGGTGACGAGCGCGGTCTTGCCCTTGAGTCGCATGATGTTTCCTCGCGTTTTTTCTGAAGGGATCATGGCGGGCAATGACGAGACGCAACAAATGCGTTTTCGCGATTGGACGGATACGGAAATGGTATGGCGGGAGTGGGAGGCCGGTTTCGACCGGACTGTGACCGCACCCCACCCTCAGCCAACCTGCAGGCCCTCATCCAGAGAAAGCCGCAAGGGCCGTCTCGCAGGACGCTCCAGAGGGCTCCCGAGCCTTCTCGACCATCCTTCGAGACGCCGCTGCGCGGCTCCTCAGGATGAGGGCTTGTGGGTTGGAGGCGCCTGTGAGCGATACCCTCAGCCCTCATCCTGAGGAGGCCCGCAAGGGCCGTCTCGAAGGATGCTCCAGAGGGCTCCTGAGCCTCCCCGACCATCCTTCGAGAGGCAGGCTGCGCCTGCTCCTCGCAGATGAGGGCCGAGGAGGTTTGACCGTCCGCCCGAGACGATCAGGCCTCGATTTCCTCGCGCAGCATCTCCAGCGCCAGCCAGCGGCTTTCGGCGTCCTCGATCTCGCGGGTCACCTCCTCCAGCCGTGCCGTCGCCTTGGCGAACAGCTTTGGATCGCGCGTGTAGAGATCGCCCGCCATCGCGGCGCTGAGCTTCGCCGCTTCCGCCTGCAGCACCTCGATGCGCTTGGGCAGCGTCTCCAGCGCGTGCTTCTCATTGAAGGAGAGCCGGCGTTTGGCGGCCGGGGCCGGCGCGCTGACAGCCGGCTTGTCGGAGGTCGTGGGCTTGCCGGGCAGCGCCCTCTGGCGGGCGCCGACGCCGCGGCCGCGCTGGGCCAGCATGTCGGTGTAGCCGCCGGCGAACTCGGTCCAGACGCCGTCGCCATCGGAGATCAGCGTCGCCGAGACCACGCGGTCGATGAAATCGCGATCGTGGCTGACCAGCAGCACCGTGCCCTGATAATCGGCCAGCAGCTCCTGCAGCAGGTCGAGCGTCTCGAGGTCGAGATCATTGGTCGGCTCGTCCAGCACCAGCAGGTTCGAGGGTTTTGCCAAGGCGCGCGCCAGCATCAGCCGGCCGCGCTCGCCGCCCGAGAGCGCGCCGACCGGCGTCCCCCGCTGGATCGGCTGGAACAGGAAGTCCTTCATATAGGCTATGACATGGCGCGGCTGGCCGCCGACGCTGACGTGGTCGGAACCGCCGCCGGTCAGCGCATCGCCCAGCGGCGTCGCCGGGTCGAGGCTTTCGCGGCGTTGGTCCAGCGTCACCATCTCCAGGGAGACGCCGAGCTTCACCTTGCCGGAATCGGGCTTCAGCACGCCGGTCAGCAGGTTGATCAGCGTCGTCTTGCCGGCGCCGTTGGGGCCGACGATGCCGATGCGGTCGCCGCGGCCGATGCGCAGCGACAGATCCTTCACCACCACCGTGTCGCCATAGGACTTGCTGATGTCGATCGCCTCGATCACCAGCTTGCCCGAGGTCTGGGCCTCGCTCGCCTCCAGCCTGACATTGCCCTGCGCGGCGCGGGCAGTGCGGCGCTGGTCGCGCAGCGCGTGCAGATCGCCGAGCCGGCGCTGGTTGCGGGTGCGCCGGGCGCTGACGCCGTAGCGCAGCCAATCCTCCTCGCGCGCGATCTTGCGGTCGAGCTTGTGGCGGTCGAGTTCCTCCTGCGCCAGCACCTCGTCGCGCCAAGCCTCGAACTCGCCGAAGCCGCGATCCATTCGCCGCGTCATGCCGCGATCGAGCCAGATCGTCGCCCGCGACAGCGAGGTCAGGAAGCGTCTGTCATGGCTGATCAGCACCATGGCGGAGCGCAGCGATTTCAGCTCCTGCTCCAGCCATTCGATCACCGGCAGGTCGAGATGGTTGGTCGGCTCGTCGAGCAGCAGGATATCGGGCTCCGGCGCCAGCACCCGCGCCAAAGCGGTGCGCCGCGACTCGCCGCCCGACATCGTCGCCGGATCCTCTTCGCCCGTCAGTCCCAGTTCGGTGATCAGATATTGCGCGCGATAGGCGTCGTCGCCCGGCCCCAGCCCGGCCTCGACATAGGCGAGAGAGGTCTTGTAGCCGGTGAAATCCGGCTCCTGCGGCAGGTAGCGGATCGTCGCGCCAGGCTGGACGAAACGTTCGGCGCTGTCGGGATCGACCAGCCCGGCCGCGATCTTCAGCAGCGTCGACTTGCCCGAACCGTTGCGCCCGACAAGACAGACGCGCTCGCCCGCCGAGACCGCGATCTCCGCGGATTCGAGCAAAGGCTGTCCGCCGAAGGTGAGCGCGACATTGCGGAGGTGGAGCAAGGGGGCCATGAACTGTCCAATGTGTCAGGCGCAGGGGATAGACCGGCGGGCCGCCCCTGTCACGCGCAGCGGCGCGCCGCCTGGCCGCATGCGCCTCGGTAGGGAGACGCGGTTCAGCCGACCCAGAGCCTTGCGGGGTCGTCGAGGCCGAAACGGGCGGGATCGGCGGCGATCGCTGCCAGCCCCTGCTCGGCCGCATCGGGCGCAGTGATCACATGCAGGGCGAAACGGGCCGTGAGGTCTTCCAGCGGCGGCTTGGCCCTGAAGACGCGCTCGATCGCGCCGCGATCCACGAGCGGCAGCAGGCGCGGCACGATGCCGCCGGCGATGTAGACCCCGCCCGTCGCCTTGTAGACCAGGGCGAGATCGCCCGCGACGCGCGCCAGCAGCCGCCAGAAGCAGACCACCGCCATCAGCGCCGCCGGATCGCCGTCGAGCGCCAGCATGGTGACGTCGGCGGCGCTGACATCGGGCTCGACATTGCCGCTGGCGTCGGCCACGGCCCGGTGCAGCCGCACCAGCCCGTCCCCGCTCAACAGCGTCTCGACGGTCATGCGGGCCACGCCCGCCGACAGCGCCGGCCACAGCTTCTCCTCGGCCGGATCCTCCGGCCCGATCCCGATATGCCCGGCCTCGGTCGGCAAAAGCACGCCGCGCCGGCCAGCGCTCGCCAAGGCGGCGGCGCCGAACCCGGTGCCGGGGCCGAGCACCAGCCTGACGCCGTCAGCCTCGGGGGCGCCCTCGATCAAGGTTTCGACATCGCCTGCGCCCAGCACAGCGAGCGATGCGGCCAGCGCCTCGAAATCATTGACCAGCAGGCCCTGATCCAGCGTCAGAGCCCGTGCGATCATCGGGCCGTCGAAGACCCAGCTGGCGTTGGTCAGCTGCGAGCGCCGCCCCTCCATCGGCCCCGCCACCGCCAGGATCGCGCTGCGCGGGCGGCTCGACAGCGTCTCGAGCACCGCCTCGAACGCCGCCTCGGGCGTGGCGTGCGTGGCCGTGCCGATCCGCGCCAGCGGCTGGTGCGGCTCGCCTGCGGCCGCGACCAGCGACAGCCGGCAATTGGTGCCGCCGATATCGGCGACCAGCGCGGGATAGGGGAAGACGCTCATAGCTCGGCGGCGCGCAGCTTGTAGGGCGAGAACCAGCCGAGGCCTTCGAGCGTCCCGGCCTCCGGCCGGTATTCACAGCCGACAAAGCCGCGATAGCCCATGGCGTCGAGCGCGTCGAACAGCGCCGGATAATCCGGGCCCGACTCATCCGGCTCGTGCCGGCCGGCGGCGCGGGCGATCTGGACATGGCCGATGAGCGGATAGAGCTGCTTCAGCCGCGCCGGAACGTCGCCATGGATCAGCTGGCAGTGGTACATGTCGAACTGCAGCTTCACATTCGGCCGCTCGGCCTCGCGGACATAGCTGGCCGCCTGCTCGAAATCGCACAGGAAATAGCCGGGCATGTCCTTGCCGTTGATCGGCTCGAGCAGCAGGTCGATGCCGAACTCTCCCAGCCTGTCGGCGGCATAGGCGATGGCGGCGCGATAGGCCGCCTGCGCGGCCGGGTCCTGCGGATCGGCATGGCCCGCCATCATGTGCAGGCGCTTCACGCCGGTCTCGTGCACATAGGCCAGCGCCGTCTCGATGCCCTCGCGCAATTCGCTCTCGCGGCCGGGCAGCGCGGCTATGCCACGCTCGCCCTTCTCCCAATCGCCCGGCGGGAGATTGAACAGGGCCTGCTCGACCTCCGCTCCCACCAGCGCCAGCCCGACCTTCTCGGGCGCGTGCTCATAGGGGAACAGGAACTCCACGGCCTCGAAGCCGGCGTCTCCCGCCGCCTTGAACCGGTCGAGAAAAGCCCATTCGTTGAACATCATCGAAAGATTGGCGGCGAAACGCGGCATGACGGCCTCTAGGCTGGAGCAGGAGCGGCACGCTAGCGCGAGAATCCGCCCCCGTCATGACCAACGCGAGATAAAGCCGATGCGTTCCTGCCGCGCGACCGGCCCTTACTTCTTTGCCGGCGGGTTTGGGTCCTTCGAGAAATTGCGGAAGACCATGTCGGGCGAGGAGGTGTTGTGGCGCGAATGGGTGGTGCGGCCCATCCAGATGTCGCTCGCCTTGCCGCCGCTGAAGGGCATCAGCGGCTCCTCGCGCCAGCCCTTGGCGCCGGGCTCGCGGATGGCGATGCGCGCGACGTCGTTGTTGAACTCGGTGACATACATCGAGCGCAGCGCGACGAAGGCCTTGCCGCCCGTCACCGGCTTGTCGAGCAGCGCATCGAGCACCATCCGGTTCTCGTCGACGCTGTCGAGCTTCAGCGTGCCGGTCGAGCCGTCCTTGTACGCCATCTTGAAGGAGATCGTCGCCGGATCGAACTCGACCTCGCGGATGTTCACCACCGGCCTTGCGCCGTCCTGCTCGATCGGCCCGAACAGGAAGGAGGACCCATAGGAGGAGAAGCCGAGATGGCCGGGCGGCATCGGCCGGGCGCGCCAATAGCCGTCCTGCGGATACAGCACCAGCACCTCGTAGGATTTGTCGCGGCCGAGCTTCCAGAGCTGGACGAGATGTAGCCCCTTCTCGACGCGGTCGCCGACGCGGAAAGTCGTGTCGGCCGGACGCCAGAAGGTCGGGAAGGTGTAGCCGACCAGCCAATACTCGATGCTTTCGTAGAAGGTGACGCGCCGCGGCGGCACCGGCGCCTTGAACGCCGGATCGCCGGTCATGTCGCAGGCGGTCCAGTCCGCCTCCCAGTTATCCTTGACGAGCCCGGCGATATAGGCCGGGTGAGCAGCCTCGATCTGGAAACGGCGCACCTCCGGCGACAGCGCCTTGATCGTGACATTGTCCTTTTCGGCGCAGAGCACCGGCTCGGACTCGTTCTTCACATCCACGGCGACATCGCTCGCGGCGCGCACAGGCAGCCCCGTGGCGAGCAGAAGGGACAGGATCAGGGCGGAAAGCTTGGCTTGCATGGGGGTCTTCCGAAGGAGGTGGGCGTCGTAGCGCAGAACGGTACGAGTCAGGCGGAGGCTCTCACGGTCGCAGCACGGCATAGACATCGCCGGAATTGGCCGCATGGGGAAGGTCGCGCAGATATTGCCCCATCGCCTCGGCGCTGGCGCCTTCGCCGAGTTCGAGGCGCTGGCTTTCGCCGAGCGCCACATTGAAGCGGTAAGGTCCGAGCGTCTCCAGCAGCGCCAGGCAGGCCTCGGCCACGTCGCGCTGAATCGTGGTGAACTCGAAGGAGATCACCGGCACGGCGCGGGTCAGCCCGGCCAGCACATGCGCCTCGAACCCCTCGACATCGATCTTGATCAGCGTGGGCGCGCCATGGCTGGCGATCAGCGCGTCCAGCGTCGTGCAGGGCACGCTGATCTCGCGATCCCAGACCTGGCCCTCCCAGCCATCGGCCCCGGCGGCGGCGCCGACGAAGGCGTCCGACGCGGTCGACACGGTCGGGTTGGCGCTGTTGATCCTGAGCGTCACCGCCCCCTCGCGATCGCCGCAGGCCGACGCGACCAGCGTCACCTGCGGATCGCGGCCGTGGATCAGGCGGATGGCGCGGGCCGGACCCGGCTGCGGCTCCAGCGCGACGACGCGGGCGCCAAGCCGACGAAACGAGGAGATGCGGTCGCCGACATGCGAACCGATATCGAAGGCGAGGTCGCCGCGCGCCAGGAACTGGCCGTAGAGCGCGTCCATCGCCCGGTTGCGCGCGGCGTCGCCGTGATAGACCCGCAAGGACCGCGACAGGGCCTTGGCCGTGCCCTTGGGATAGGCGATCGCGGGCATCATGCTTTGGCCTCGTCGAAAATGGCGCGCAGTTCCGCCGGCGGATCGAAATCCTCGGGAATGCCGCAGAGCCCGGCGCGGGCGAACCAGCGCCCGAGCGAAGGCAAGGCCGTGATCATGGCGAAGGGGATGGCCAGCACATAGCCCGCCGTCAAGGGCAGCGACCAGATCAGCACCGTCGGCGACAGCACCGCCAGCGTCCCGAAGATATAGAGGCCGAAGAGCAGATGCGGCCACAGCCCCGCAAAAGCGGTGGCGAAGGACAGGGCGTGAGCATCGCGCGACTGGCCGTTCCAGCCGATCCGCGACCGGCCGAAAATGAGCCCGATCATGAACAGCGTGGTGCGGAAGGTGGAGACAGCGCCCTGCAGGAAGGCGAAGACGATCTCGATCAGCGAAGACAGGACGAAGCGCAGCGTGCCGCCATAGCGCCGAGCCCCACCCTGCGTCAGCAGGATATCGGCGAAGCCAGCCAGCTTCGGGGAGAGATACATGGCGAAGAACAGTACATAGAGAAAGGCGGCGAGACCGGCGGGATAACCGACGATCCCCGCATCCTCGATCACCTTGACCGGCAGCAGCGCGATCATCAGCGTCCAGGCCGGCAGGCCGAGAAACATCAGGATCGCCCAGACCAGCTGAAACCGGCTCATCGGCTTCAGCCCGGGAAGATCGAGCAGCTTGAGATATTGCAGATTGCCAAGGCACCAGCGCAGATCGCGCTTGGCGAATTCGAGCATGGTCGGCGGGTTCTCCTCCCAGCTGCCCATCTCCGTCGGCAGCACCCGCACCTCGAAACCGGCGCGGCGCATCAGCGTCGCTTCGACCTGGTCATGGCTCATCACCGCCCCGCCCAGCGGCGGACCGCCCGGCAGCACCGGCAGGTGGCATGCGTCGCGGAAGGGCGCGATCCTGACCATGGCGTTATGGCCCCAGAACGGGCCGCAATCGCCGATCCACCAGGCCGAGCCCATGGTGTAGGGCCGCATGCCGTGGCGCATGCCGAACTGGAAGATGCGGGCGAAGGCCGAGCGGCTGGGCATGCCGACCACCAGGCTCTGCAGAATGCCGAGCTTCGGATGCGCCTGCATCATCCGCGTCAGCTTCACGATCGCCTCGCCCGACATGATGCTGTCGGCGTCGAGCGGCAGCATTGCCTCGTAGCGCTCGCCCCAGCGTTCGCAGAAATCGCGGACATTGCCCGCCTTGAATCCGGCATTGTCGGTGCGGCGGCGATAGACCAGCCGGCCGCCATCGCCGCGCTCCTGGGCCCAGGCCGCCGCCAGCCGCTCCTCGGCCGCGGCGACAGCCTCGTCATTGCTGTCCGACAGCACGAAATAGTCAAAACGCGCGCCCTCTCCCGTCGCATCGACGCTCTCGCGGATGACGCGCAGGCGACGGAAGGCGCGTTCGGGATCCTCGTTGCGCAAGGTCATCAGAATGGCGGTGCGTATGGTGATCGGCGTCGGCGCCTCGCCCGCCGCGACGAAGGGCGCGACCTGCTCCAGCCCGTCCGGCGCGCCATGCAGCAGCCAGAGCCCGATCACCGCATTCCAGAAACCGAGCACGGTCCAGGGCGCCCCGAACAGGAAGGCGATGAAGATCACGATATCGGCAGCGCTCCAGCCGCCGGCGCCCAGCACCTGCGCCAGCCCGAGCAGCAGAGCGGCCAGCGTCGCCAGGTTGAGCGCCAGCACCAGCCAGCGTCTTGCGCTCAACGTTCCGCGCGCCTGAAGACCGGCGGGTGTGAGGCCCGCCATTTCATCCTCTTGCGCGCCCGGCTGGAACGTGGTCGGAGCGGGACGCTGGTTCATCGCGGTTTCCGTCATGCGATCGGCAGGGAAATGTCAGGCAAACAGGGATCGGCCCGATATGGCGCAGGAGCTAAAGCCGGCAACAGTCTCAGGCGCAAGCCCAGCAGCAACCGCGCTCTGGTATGTCGGGGCGGGTGAATGCGCCCTGAACGCAGCTGCGCTGCCCGCGCGCGGCCCGCAGGATTGTCTCGTCCGCACGCTCTGGAGCGGCGTCAGCCGCGGCACCGAGCGGCTGGTCTTCGAAGGCCGCGTGCCGGTGGGCGAGCATGAGCGCATGCGCGCGCCCTTCCAGGAGGGCGACTTCCCCTTCCCTGTGAAATACGGCTATTGCGCCGTCGGCCGCGTCGAGGCCGGGCCTGCCGCGCTGCTGGGCAGGACGGCGTTCTGCCTCCACCCGCATCAGGACCGCTTCGTCGCGCCGGCGGAGCGGCTGGTCGTCGTGCCCGATGCGGTGCCGGCAAGGCGCGCCATTCTCGCGGCCAATATGGAGACGGCGCTGAACGCGCATTGGGATGCAGGCTCCGGCCCGGCCGACCGCATCGTCGTGGTCGGCGGCGGCGTGCTCGGTCTGCTCGTCGGCTGGCTGGCGGCGCGGCTGCCCGGGGCGGAGGTGACGCTGGTCGACAGCAACCCCGCCCGGGCGGACATCGCCGCCTTGCTTGGACTAGCCTTCGCCCTGCCGCAGGATGCGCCGGGCGAGGCCGATCTCGTCTTCCACGCCAGCGCAACGGCCGGCGGCCTCGCTGTCGCCATCGCAGCGGCGGGGCAGGAGGCCCGCATCGTCGAGCTCAGCTGGTACGGCGAGGGCGCGGTTCCCGCCCCGCTCGGCGGCGCCTTCCATGCCCGCCGGCTGCAGCTGGTCTCGAGCCAGGTCGGCGCCATCGCCCCCTCGCGCCGGCCGCGCTGGGACTATGCCCGGCGCAGCGCTGCGGCGATGGCTCTGCTCGCGGATGCAAGACTGGACGCGCTGATCACGGAGGAGATCGCCTTCGCGCAGACGCCACGCAAGCTGCCGCTGCTTCTGGCCCCGGGCGCTCATGGCCTGACGGCCGCAATCTGCTATGAAGCCACGCCATGACTTCTCCACGCACGCATCCACGTCCGTCACTCGTGCCGGAACTCTACATCACCTCGCTCCCGGCAAGCCTCGCGTTCTGGCGCAACGTGCTCGGTTTTCGCGTGCTGTACGACCGGCCCGAGCAGGGGTTCGCCGCCATCGAGCGCGACGGCGTCGAGTTCATGCTGGAGGAATATGAAACAGGCCCCTCGGAACGCTGCTGGGATACCGGCCCGCGTGAAAAGCCCTATGGGCGAGGCATCAATTTCGAGATCACGGTCAAGGATGTCCGCGCTTTGCTGGCGGCTGTGGAACGCGCCGCTTGGCCGCTCTTTTTCGGGCCGGAAGAACGCTGGTACCGCATCGGTGCGGGCGAGGAGACGGGCGTATGCCAGTTTCTCGTCCAGGATCCGGACGGCTATCTCCTGCGCTTCTCGCAGTCTCTCGGCCGCCGTCAAACGACGGCCTGATTTTCTGACTCCAAGCTCTCCAAAGGAATCCGCATGTTCTCAGTCGAAGTCCGCGACCGCATCATGATCGGTCACTCCCTGCCCGATCCTTTCTTCGGCCCCGCGCAGAACATGCATGGCGCGACCTTCGTGGTCGACGTCGCCTTCTTTCGCGAAACCCTGACCCGGCAGAATGTCGTGGTCGATATCGGCGCGGCGCTCGACGTGCTGAACAAGACTTTGAAGCCCCTCAACTACCAGAACCTCGACGTTCTGCCGCAGTTCGAGGGCGTGCTGACCACGACCGAATTCCTCTGCAAGCACATCTTCGACGCCATGGCCGCGGCCGCGAAATCGGGCGCGCTCGGCGAGGACGGGGCGGGCCTCAAGCGCATCCGCGTGACCCTGCACGAGACCGATCTGGCGCGCGCTTCCTATGAGGGCGCACTCGCGTGAGCGAGATCGCCTTCGCCATTCCCGGCGATCTCGACCTGCCGACAGGCGGCTATGGCTATGACCGTCGCCTGCTGGCGGAATGGCGCGCGAACGGCGTGGCGGCGCGACATCTGGCCCTGCCCGGCTCCTTCCCGGCGCCGACGTCGGAGGATCTGGCGCAGACCGGGCGGCTGATTCTGTCCCAGCCCTACGATTCAGCGCTGCTGATCGACGGGCTGGCCTATGGCGCCTTTCCCGAAAGCATCGCCGCCGGGCTCGCCGGCCGCGTCGTCGCGCTGGTCCATCATCCGCTCGCCTATGAAACGGGCCTGAGCGCCGAACGCACTGCGGCGCTCCGGGCCAGCGAGACGGCCGCTCTGCGCTACGCCAGCGCGGTCATCGCCACCAGCCCGGCGACGAAACGGCTGCTGATCGGCGACTACGCCGTGCCGGAGAGCCGCATCACCGTCGCCGAACCCGGCGTCGATGCGGCCGAGCGGGCCGCGGGATCGCCCCCCGGCGCGCCGCTCTCATTGCTGGCCGTCGGCTCGGTGGTGCCACGCAAAGGCTATGACGTGCTGGTGGCGGCGCTTGCGGGGCTGGTCGATCTCGATTGGCGCCTGACCATCGTCGGCGCGACCGATCGCGCGCCCCAGACCGCAGAAGCGCTGCGCCGCCAGATCGTAGAGGCCGGACTCGGCGATCGCATCGCGCTTGCAGGCGCCGTCGACGACGCCGCGCTCGCCCGCGCCTATGCAGCGGCCGATCTCTTCGTCATGCCGTCGCTGTTCGAGGGCTATGGCATGGTCCTGACCGAGGCGCTGGCGCGTGGCCTGCCGATCATCTGCACCACGGGCGGCGCCGCCGCCGAGACCGCCCCGGACGCTGCGGCGATCAAGGTGACGCCCGGCGAGGTCGCGGAGCTGTCAGCAGCGTTGCGCCAGGCGATTGACGACGGCGCGAGGCGGGCGCACATGGCGGATGCGGCCTGGGCGGCAGCGTCCGGACTGCCGCGCTGGACCGAGACGGCGGCCATCGTCGCGCGGATATGCCGGAAGGTGATGTGAATGGGTGGTTTCTCTCCCGATTGGCTGGCCCTGCGCGAGCCGGCCGATCATGCAGCCCGCAATCCCCAGGTTCTCGCCGCGGTCGGCGTGCATTTCGCCCCGCGTCACGCGATTTCGATCGTCGATCTCGGCTGCGGCGCCGGCTCCAACCTGCGCGGCGCCTATGCCGCCCTGCCCGACCGCCAGCACTGGACGCTGGTGGATTACGACCAGCGCCTGCTCGACACGGCGCGCGACCGCTTGCGGGGCTGGGCGGACGAAGCCCGCGACCAGGGCGAGGAGATCATTCTCACCAAAGCCGGCAAATCGCTGACTGTCGATTTCCGCCAGGCCGACCTGACCAAGGATCTCGAATGGATCCTCGGCTGGCAGCCCGATCTGATCACCGCCGCCGCGCTGTTCGACCTCGTCTCGCGTCGCTGGATCGAACGTTTCGTCGCCGCGCTCGCCAGCCAGAAGCTGCCGCTCTACACCGTGCTGACCTTCGACGGGCGCGAAAGCTGGACGCCGCCCCACCCCGCCGACAAGCCGATGTTGCAGTCCTTCCTCCACCATCAGCGCAGCGACAAGGGGTTTGGCCCGGCGGCTGGCCCCGACGCCACCGACGCTCTCGCCGAAGCCTTCCGTAAATCCGGGTTCGCGGTCTCGACCGGCGACAGCGCCTGGCAGATCGGGGATGGGCAGCGCCCGCTGGTGGAGGCGCTCACGCGCGGAATCGCCGACGCCGTGCTCGAGACCGGCCAGATCGACGCCGGCCGCGTCGCCGAATGGGTCGAGGCGAAGCGGGCCGCGTCAGGCCTGATCGGCCATCTCGATCTCTGGGCCAGGCCGGTCTGACGCCTGCCCCAGCGCTCTCAGCGCCGCCGCCCGAGTCCCGGCAGCATCCGTCTGAGCACGCCGTCCTTGCGCAGGAAATGATGCTGCAGCGCAGCAGCGATGTGCAGCGCCGCCAACCCCATCAGCACGCGCGCCAGCAGGCCGTGAATATCGAGCACCCGCTCGGCGCTCGGCTTGTCGGGCGTCGCCAGCGGCGGCAGGTCGAACAGCCCGAACACCGTCAGCGAGGGATAGAGCGAGATGCCGATCCAGCCCAGCAACGGCACTGCCAGCAGCAACCCGTAGAGCAGCCAGTGCACCGCATGCGAGAGCAGCTTCTCCCAGGGCCGCAGGCTCGGCTCGTCGGGCGGCGCCCCTTTGACCAATCGGTAGAGCAGGCGGCCGGCGACGAGCCAGAGCACCAGGAACCCCAACAGCTTGTGCGTGCTGAACATGGCGTTGGTCAGCCAGTCCCAGACATCCATGCTGTTGCCGCGATAGGTCATGGCGAAACCCAGCGGCAACATGACGAACACCGCTGCGGCCGTGGCCCAGTGGAGATGCCGCGCCGCTGGGCGGTAGACCGCGGCGGGCGCCCCGTCCGTCTTCGTCGGGTCATGATCCTGGGTCACGGTCGATCCCGGTTGCCGCCTCCGCCGAAGGCGGGATTGGACGTTAATCATTCATCTGGCGTTCAACCTGTCACCCCTATACGCCGTGTCAACAGATTGGATGGCTGCGAGTTCAGTCGAGAAAGCTGGATGCCTGGAACACCGCCGAGCTCGCCGCGTTTCACACCACGCGCTCGGCATGGATCCGGATCGAGCTTTCGCACGTAGAAGCTACAATCCTCCGCCGCATCCGAGCGGCGCAATCTGACGGATACCCCCATGTCTAAGTCGCGTACGCTGTTTGGCCGCCCCCAGGACACCGATCTTGTCGCCGTCGATCGCGCCATCTCCGAATTCCGCGCCGCCCGCCCGGTGCTGCTGCGCGCTGGCGACACGCTGGCGCTAGCCATGTCGGCGGAGCTCTCCGAACCCGGCCTGATCGCGCGGCTGGACACGCTGGCCCAGGGCCATGGCTATCTGGTTCTGAGCGCGGCGCGGCTGCGCCGCATCGGCGCCAAGGGCCGCAGCGACACCGGCGTTTTCGCCATGCCGAGCATCGATCCCGTGCGGGTCGAGGCGCTGGCGATGAAGACCGACGCCAAGATGGATGCGCCCGTCGCGCCCGCCTCCGAGATCGACAACGCCGCCCTCGAGCTGGCGCGGCTTGCGCTCGTCGTGCCGGCGGTGATCATGGTGCCGGTAAGCGCTGCGGCGATCGCCGGCGAGCCGCTGATCGAGGTCACGATCGCGGCGATCAACGCCTATCGCAGCGCCCAGACCGAGACGCTGACCATCGTCGGCCGCGCGCCCGTGCCGCTCGAAGGCGCGCCCGAGACCGAATTCGTCGTCTTCCGCGGCGGCGAAGGCCTGCGCGATCAGGTCGCGATCATCGTCGGCAACCCCGATCTCACGGACGCGGTGCCGGTGCGCCTGCACTCCGCCTGCCTCACCGGCGATCTCTTCGGCTCGCTGAAATGCGATTGCGGCGACCAGCTGCGCGAAACCGTGCAGTGGATGGCCGAGAACGAGGGCGGCATCCTGCTCTATCTCGACCAGGAGGGGCGCGGCAACGGCATCTCCAACAAGATGCGCGCCTACAAGCTGCAGAGCCAGGGCTGGGACACCTATGACGCCGATGAGGTGCTCGGCTTCGACCTCGACCAGCGCCATTTCGATTTCGCGGCGGTGATGCTGAAGCAGCTCGGCGTCACCCGCGTGACGGCGCTGACCAACAACCCGATCAAGATCGGGGCGATCAAGGCGGCGGGGCTCGAAGTTGCCGCCACCCAGCGCGTGCTCGGTCGCCCGAACGTTCATAATGTCCGCTATCTCGCCTCCAAGCGTGACCGCGCCGGCCATTTCATCGACATGGACGCCCTGATGGCGCGCGCCGCGCCCAAGGATTGATCGCGCGGCCGGCTTCGGGCACACCCGCCTGATGCCTCCGCTTTCGCCCGGATCCGAAGAGACGCAGCGTCCACGCTGGCCCATGGCCGGCGTGGCCTTGATCGTCTGCCTGGCCTGGCTCGCGCTGTCCTGGCCCTGGCTCTCGGGCGCTTTGACGATACCCTGGGACGCCAAGGCGCATTTCCATCCGCAGCTGCAGTTTCTCGCCAGCAGCTGGCACAAGGGGCTTTCGGCGTTCTGGACGCCTTACGTCTTCTCCGGCTCGCCGCAGGTCGCCGATCCGCAATCCCTGATCTTCTCGCCGCCCTTCGCCCTGATCGCCGCGCTGAACCCAAGCCCCGATTTCCGCTGGAGCGACGGCGCGGTGCTCGGCACGCTGCTGGCCGGGGCGCTCTCTTTTGTCCTTCTCTTCAAGGATCGCGACTGGCATCCCGCGGGCGCGGTGGTGGCGGCGCTCGCCTTCGCCTTCGGCGCTGCCGCCGCCTGGCGCATCCAGCATATCGGCCAGGTGCTCAGCCTCGGCTATTTCGCCATCGCGCTGCTGCTGATCTCGCGTGCGCTCGAACGCGGCTCGGTGCTGTATGGCTTCGCCGCCGGGGTGGTGGCGGGCTTTATGGTGCTGGGGCGCGACCAGGTGGCGCTGCTGGGCGTCTATGTCCTGGCAGGGCTCGTCATCGCCGCCATCGCCATGACGCCTTCGCCCTGGCGGGCGCTCCGCGGCAGTATCATGCCCCTGCTCGCAGGCGTGATCGGGGCTGTCCTGGTCGCGACCGTACCGATCCTGCTGACCGCATTTCTCGCTCAGGAATCGAACCGGCCGGTGATCGATTTCGTCGGCGCCGGCAAGGGCTCGCTGCACCCCGCCGCCCTGCTGACCGGGCTCTTCGCCAATCTCTATGGCGCGGCCGGCCCGCTGGAGAATTTCTGGGGCGCGCCGAGCCCGGCCTGGGAAGCGCGCTTCGGCCCTCTCGAGCTCTATCTCGCCCGCAATATGAGCCAGCTCTATCTCGGCCTGCTGCCGATGGGCCTGGTCCTGACGCTCGGCATCGTCCGTGGCGCGCTGTGGCGGCGGGAGATCGTGGCGCTGAGCGTCGCCGCACTGCTGCTGCTGATTTTCGCGCTCGGCCGCTACACGCCGGGTTTCCGCCTGTTGTTTGAGCTGCCCGGCATCGATTTCTACCGCCGCCCGGCCGATGCGCTGTTCCTTCTCGGCGCGCTGCTGGCGCTGCTCGGCGGCTACCTCACCCATCTCGTCATGACCGACTCAGCCCCGCGCGCAAAAGCCTGGCAGCGCCTGGTCGAGGCGACGATCTTCCTCGGAGCCGCCGGACTGGCGCTGTGGCTGGCCTGGACGGTGGGCCGGCTCCACGTCGCCACCGTCCCGATCATCACCGCCGCGCTCTGCGGCGTGCTGAGCCTGGGTGCGCTGGTCGCGGCCCGCGGCTTGAGCCTGCAGGGCGCCGGAGTGAGCGCCGCCATCGTGCTCGGCGCAACCTTGACGATCGATCTCGCTGTCAACAACGGGCCCAGCGAATCCACCGCCCTTCCGGCCCAGATGTATGACGTGCTGCGCGCCGACAGCCAAAACGAGACGATCGCGCTGTTGAAGCGCGAAACCGCCCGCACCGCCGCCCCCGACCGGCGCGACCGGATCGAGCTCGCGGGCATCGATTTCCACTGGCCCAATGCCAGCCTCGTGCATGAGCTCGACAACACGCTGGGCTATAATCCGCTGCGTCTCGGCCTCTACAGCAAGGCGACCGGGGCGGGCGATCATGTCGCCCTGCCCGACCAGCGCAGCTTCTCGCCGCTAATGCCGTCCTATCGCTCGCTGCTGGCGGATATGCTGGGCCTGCGTTTCATCGCGACGGGCGTGCCCATCGAGCAGATCGACAAGGCGTTGAAGCCTGGCGACCTGCCGCAGATCGCCCGCACCAAGGACGCCTATATCTACGAGAATCCGCGCGCCTTGCCGCGCGTGCTGCTGGTCCCGGATGCGATGAAGGCGGATTTCGACGCGATCCTCGACACCGGCCGCTGGCCCGAGCGTTTCGATCCGCGTCGCCAGGTGCTGCTCGACCACGAGGCGCCTGCAAGGCCGCAAGGCCCGGCCTTGCCCGGCTCGGCCGGCATTCTCGACTATGGCACGACGGAGGTCGCGATCTCGGTCGATGCGCCGTCTGGCGGCTATCTCGTGCTGAACGACGTCTATCATCACTGGTGGCAGGTCAGCATCGACGACCAGCCGGCCGAGATGCTGCGCGCCAATGTGATCTTCCGCGCCGTCGCCGTCCCGCCCGGCCGCTCGACCGTGCGCTTCACGTTCAAGCCGATGCAGGGGCTGTTCGTGGATGTGGGGAAGCGGCTGCGAGGGGGCGACAAGCGACGACAGCAGTGAGCCTTGCCGCCCCTCCTAAACCAAAGCCGACATCGCCGCGATCGGGCGCGCCTTTTGCCCGGCCAACACCTTCGCCACGCCCGCCGGGTCCAGCACCCCGTCCCGCATCGTCTCGTCGCGGTGGATGCCGCCGGCGATGAACAGGCTGTCGAAGCCCATCAGATGCGCGCCGGCGAGATCGGTGCGGACGGCGTCGCCGATCACCAGCACCTTGGCCGCATCGACCTCGCGCCCACCGCGCGCCTCGCGGGCGGCGGATAGAGCGAGGTCATAGGCCGGGCGATGCGGCTTTCCGGCCCAGGCGACCGAACCCCCGAGTTCCTCATAGATCGCAGCGAGCGACCCGGCGCAGGGCAGCAGGTCGTGGCCGACATGGACGACGAGATCGGGATTGCCGCAGATGAAAGGCAGGCCGCGCGCCGCGAAACGCTGCAGCAGCGGCCGGTACTGCTCGGGCTGCTCGGTGCGGTAGTCGTTGAGTTCGGTGGCGACGACGATCTCAGCCTCGTCCTCGCCGACGATCTCCATGCCCAGCCCCTCGAACACCGCGAGATCGGTCTTCCAGCCGATGTGATAGGCCTTCTGGTGATGGCTGGCGGCGATCAGCGCGCGGGTGACGTCGCCGGAGGTGACGAGCCTGTCCCAGCAGCCGCGCGGCACGCGCTTCTGCGCGATCACCTCCGCCACCTGGGCGGAAGGTCCGGGCGCATTGGAGAGCAGCACCACCGCGCCGCCCGCTTCGCGATAGCGGCTCAGCGCGGCGCAAGCCGGCTCCAGCGCCCAGAGCCCGTCATGGACGACGCCCCAGACATCGCTGATCAGCACATCGTAGCGCGCGAGCAGAGCGCCCGCTTCGGTCAGGATCGGCAATGTCATCAGCGGCTCGTTCCAGACAATTCCTGCGCCATGCGCGCTTCCACCTCGGAGCGGCGCGGCAGGGGCGCGACGGCGCCATAGCCCTGCGTCGAGAGCGCAGCGGCGACATTGGCGTAGGCCCCGGCGAGGAAGGCGTCGCCGGTGCGGATGAATTCGGCGAGGAAGGCGCCGTCATAGCAATCGCCGGCGCCCGTGGCGTCGATCGCCGTCACCTTGATCGGCACCAGCCGCTCGCGCCGCTCGGGCGTCGCCACCAGCGAGCCTTCATGGCCGAGCGTCAGCGCCACGACCTTGGCGCCCTTGGCGAGGTAATGATCGGCGATGGCGTCCGGCTGCTGCAGCCCGGTGAGCAGGATGGCGTCGTCCAGCCCCGGCAGCACGATATCGGCCATGGCGCAGGCCGCCTCGATGATCGCCCGGGCGCGGGTCAGCGGCCAGAGCTTCAGGCGCAGATTAGTGTCGTAGGCGGTCAGCACCCCGGCGCCGCGCGCCAGCTCGAACGCCTCGAACACCGCATCGCAGGCGCTGGTCGAAATCGCCTGGCTGATGCCCGAAGCCTGGATGATGCGGGTGGAGGCGATCGCCTCGCGCGGCAGGTCGCGCGGGCCATAGAGACTCGCAGCCGAGCCGGCCCGCGCATAGGAGAAGACATGGCCGGTGGGGCCGTGATCGACGAAATACAGCCCCGTCGGCGCGCTCGGATGCGTCGTGACATGGCTGTCGTCGACATGCTCCTGCGCCCAGAGCTCGCGGAAGGCCCGGCCTGCGGCGTCGTCGCCCAGCGCGCCGGCATAGGCGACGCGCGCCCCCTGCCGCGCCGCCGCCACCGCACAATTGGAGGTGTCGCCGCCATGGCCGAACTGGAAGCTCCCGGCCTCGCCCCGCGTCGCGTTGAATTCGCCGAGCGGCTCGCCGAGGCACAGAAGGTCGAACATCGGTACTATCACGATTTGAAACCAGTCTCGGGCGGATCGGAGCGGATGCAGCGCCTTACTAGAACAGGAGCCGCCAGAGGGGAAACCCGTTTGAGTGCGACGAACAGCTGGATGTCGCCTGCGCCTGCCCCCAGTCAGACGCCAATCTCCCCTCCCGCTTTAGGGCGGGGTCATGGAACGCGCCTCAAAGCTGAAAGGGCCCCTATTCCGCCGCTTCCTGGCGCCTCGGCAGCGCCATCAGCTGCTCCGCGACCCGGCTGATCTCGGCGCGCAACGCGGCCTGGCCGGCATGGTCAGCCCCAGCGGCCTGCGCCTGTCGCATCTCGCGCTTCAGCTCCAGCCTGTCCTCGCGCGATTGCGCCAGCGCCCCCTGCAGCGTCTGGATTTCCGCATGCAGCACCTCGAGCCGCTCGTCACGCTCGCGAATCTGCTCGTGCATCGCAGCTTCCTCCTCCTGTCGCGCGGCGCGCTCCGCATCCAGCGCCGCCTTGCTGGCCGTCAGCGCCAGAACCAGCTCGTCGCGCTTGGCCTCGAGCACCAGAAGCTGCGTACGGCCGTCGACCAGCGCCACCCTCACGCCATCGGCCTCGCTGCGCAAGGCCGCGAGTTCGGCATCCCGCCCGGACAGCGTCTCCTGCTCCCGCTGCAGGGTTTCGCGCAATGCCGCCAACTCGTTGTCGCGCGCGGCGAGATCGGCGCCCAGGCGCTTGAGCGTGACGCGCGCATCCGCGAGCGCCTGTTCGACCTCGGCGAGG
>JBKBRD010000020.1:0-3821 GCA_046292405.1 Allobosea sp.
ACCGCTCGACATCCATCTGCACGAGCCGGGCGAGATGGGCGCCTTCTCGACCGAGCTGATCATCGAGCGCACCCGTGCGCTGGGCATGGCCGGCAAGGTGACGATCAGCCACGCCTTCTGCCTCGGCGCGGAGCCCGCACTGGTCGATCCGCTGATCGCGCAGCTCGCCGAACTCGACATCGCCATCATGACCACGGGACCGGCGAGCCGCCCGGCGCCGCCGGTCGGGAAACTGCTGAAGGCGGGCGTGCGCGTCTGCTCGGGCTCGGACGGAATCCGCGACACCTGGGGCCCCTATGGCAATGCCGACATGCTGGAGCGCGCCATGTTCGTCGGCCTGCGCAACAACCTGCGCCGCGACGACGAATTGCGGATGGCGCTCGACATCTGCACGGTCTGGGGCGCCAGGGTGATGGAGATCGACGGCTACGGCCTCTCGGTCGGTTGCAACGCCGATTTGGTCATCCTGCCGGGCGAGACCGTGGCGGAGGCCATCGTCACGCGCTCGCCCCGACGCCGCGTCGTCAAGGCCGGGCGGATCGTCGCCCGCGACGGCGTCTCGATCAGGATCGCGCCGTGAGCCCCCGCGCCGCCAGGCGACCCGAGGGCCGCATCCTGCTCACCGCGCGCTGGCTGCTCGGCCACCGCGACGGCCGGCACCGTCTCTACGAGCATGGCGAGATCGTCTTCGAGGATGGCGCGGTCATCTTCACCGGGCACGGCTTCCCCGGCGAGGTGGCGCGGCGCATCGATTACGGACATGCCCTGATCGGGCCGGGCTTCATCGATCTCGACGCGCTCTCGGATCTCGACACCACGATCCTCGCCTATGACAACCAGCCGGCCTGGCGCAAGGGCCGCGTCTGGCCGCGCTCCTATCTCGACGCCGGCCCCTACGAAATGTACGCGCGCGAAGAGCTCGCCTTCCAGAAGGCGCACGCATTCGCGACGCTGATCCGCAATGGCGTCACGACGGCCCTGCCGATCGCCTCGCTGTTCTACCGGGCCTGGGGCGAGACGGCGCAGGAATTCGAGGACGCGGCCGACGCCGCGGCGAAACTTGGCCTGCGCGCCTATCTCGGCCCGGCCTATCGCACCGGCAACCAGCTGGTCGAGGCCGACGGCGCGATCACGACGCATTACGACGAGCCGCGCGGTCTCGCCGAGCTCGACGCCGCGATCGCCTTCTGCCGACGCCATGAGGGCGCGGCCGACGGGCTGATCCGGACCATGCTGGCGCCCGACCGGATCGAGACCTCGACCGCGGAACTGCTGCGCAGGACCGCCGCCGCCGGCCGCGAGCTCGACGTGCCGGTGCGGCTGCATTGCTGCCAGTCGAAGACCGAATACGACCTGGTGCTCGCCCAGCACGGCATGAGCCCGCCGGAATGGCTGGACAGCCTGGGTTTCCTGAACGAGCGCAGCCTGCTGCCGCACGGCGTCTTCGTTTCCGGCAGCCGCCACGTCACGCGGCCCGGCCGCGACCTTGCGATCATCCGGGATGCCGGCGCGACGATCGTGCATTGCCCGCTGGTCTCGGGCCGTCACGGCAATGCGATCGACCATTTCGGCCGCTATCGCGAGATGGGCCTCAGGATCGGCATGGGCACCGACACCAGCCCGCCCGACATGATCATGAACCTGCAGATCGGCATGATCCTCGCCCGGGTCGCGGCCGGGAGCGTCATGGCCTGCCGCAGCGAGGACTATTACGACGCCGCCACCATCGGCGGAGCCGATGCGCTGCGCAGGCCCGACCTCGGCCGCCTGCAGCCCGGCAGCCGGGCGGACATCACCGTCTTCGACCTCGACGCGCCTCATCTCGGCCAGGTCATCGACCCGATCCAGACCATGCTGCTCGCCGGGCACGGCCGCGACTTCTCGACCGTGATCATCGACGGGCGCTTCGTGATGGAGGACCGGCTCATCCCCGGCGTCGACGAGGCGGCCGACAAACGCCGCGCCCAGGCGCAGTTCGAGGGCCTGATGGCGCGCTATCCCGAGCGCACGCACGGACATCCGCCCGCGAGCGAGATCTTCTCGTCGAGCTACCCGGTCGAGCCTGCGCAGGCCGGGCGATGACGGTCCTGCTTTCGGTCAAGGACCTGCGCATCGTCTTCGACGGCCGGCACGGGGCCCTGACGGCGCTCGACGGCGTCAGCTTCGAGATCGCGCCGGGCGAGATCCTCGGGGTCGTCGGCGAGTCCGGCGCGGGCAAGTCGCTGACCGGAACGGCGGTGATCGGCCTGCTCGATCCGCCCGGCCGCATCAGCGGCGGCGAGATCCATCTTGACGGGGAGCGCATCGACAACCTGCCGCAGGCGGCCATGCGCAAGCTGCGCGGCCGCCGGATCGGAGCGATCTTCCAGGATCCGCTGACCTCGCTCCATCCGCTGCTGACGGTCGGCGATCAGCTCGTCGAGACCATCCTGACCCATCTTCCGGTGTCGCGGGGGGAGGCGCGCCAGCGTGCCCTCGCCCTGCTGAACGAGGTCGGGATCCCGGCGGCGGAGACGCGCATCGACCAGTATCCGCATCAGTTCTCGGGCGGCATGCGCCAGCGGGTCGTGATCGCGCTGGCGCTCTGCGCCGAGCCGCAGCTGATCATCGCCGACGAGCCGACGACCGCGCTCGACGTCTCGATCCAGGCGCAGATCACGACGCTTCTGAAGCGCCTGTGCCGCGATCACGGCGCCGCGATCATGCTGGTGACGCACGACATGGGCGTCATCGCCGAGACGGCCGATCGCGTCGCGGTGATGTATGCCGGCCGCATCGTCGAGATCGGCCCGGTCGACGAGGTGACGCGCCGGCCGCGCCATCCCTACACCGCCGGCCTGATGGCCTCGATCCCGAGCGTCCACGCCCGCAACCCCGTGCTCAACCAGATCGACGGGTCGATGCCGCGGCTGGGCGCGATCCCACAGGGCTGCGCCTTCAACCCGCGCTGCGGCCATGCATCCGAGCTTTGCCGGGTTGACCGGCCCGCGCTCCGGTCGTCCGCCCATGCCGCGGCCTGCCACTTCCCGCTGATGGAGGGAGCGCATGGCTGAGCGCGCCGCAATCCTGGAGGTCGATTCCGCCTCCTGCCGCTTCGATGTCTCGGCGCCGCCCCTGTCGCGCCTGCTCAGCCGCCAGCCGCGCCGCATCCTGCGCGCGGTCGAGAACGTCTCGTTCACGGTCCGGCGCGGCACGACCTTCAGCATCGTCGGCGAATCCGGCTGCGGAAAGTCGACGCTGGCGCGCATGGTGGTCGGCCTGCAGAAGCCCACCGACGGCACGCTGCGCTTTCGCGACATCGCACGCGCCGATGGCGGGTCGGGTCCGCCGCGCGTACAGATGATCTTCCAGGATCCCTATGCCTCGCTCAATCCGCGTTGGCGCGTCGGCGACATCGTCGCGGAGCCGATCCGGGAGCTCAGCCTGCGCACCGGCGAAACCGCGATCCAGGCGCGCGTCGGCGATCTGCTCGAAATCGTCGGGCTTTCGCGCGGCGATGCGCAGCGTTATCCCCATGCCTTCTCGGGCGGCCAGCGCCAGCGCATCTCGATCGCGCGCGCACTGGCCACGGAGGCCGATTTTCTCGTCTGCGACGAGCCGACCTCGGCGCTCGACGTGTCCGTGCAGGCGCAGATCCTCAATCTCATGGTCCGCCTGCAGAAGCGGTTCGGGCTGACCTATCTGTTCATCAGCCACAACCTCTCGGTCGTCCGCCACATGTCGGACCATCTCGCGATCATGTATCTCGGCCGCTTCGTCGAGAGCGGTCCGGCCGAGCAGATCTTCAGCGAGCCGCGCCATCCCTATACGAGGCTGCTGCT
>JBKBRD010000020.1:3921-9157 GCA_046292405.1 Allobosea sp.
GAGACGAAGACCTCGACGGGCATTCCGGGCAGGAGCTTGCGATCGCCGAGGGTTGCGACGTCGCCGTCGAGCTGGACGTCTCCGACGTAATAGGTCGCGCCGGTGCTCGGGTCGCGGGTGGTCGCAGGCGAGACGTGGACGACCTTGCCGGGGTATTCCGGGGTGGTGTTGCGGTTGAAGGCGGAGAAGCGCATGCGGGCCGGCTGGCCTGGCTTGATCTGGTCGATATCGGCGGGCGCGATGCGGATTTCGACGGTGAGCCTGGCCTCGGCCGGGACGATGGTGGCCAGCCGCGCGGCGGGCGTGATGACGCCGCCGACGGTGAAGACCGAGAGCTCGTTGACGGTGCCGTCGATCGGGGCGCGGATCTCGCTGCGCGAGAGCCTGTCCTCGGTCGAGACGCGGCGGTCGCTGAGTTCCGACAGCTTGGCCTCGACCTGGCGCAGTTCGCGCTGGGCTTCGGTGCGGGCGGTGTCGTCGATGGCGATGATCTGCAGGCGGCTGTCGCTGATGCGCAGCTTGGCGCGCGCCAGCGTCGCCTCGATCTCGCCGCGCTCGCCCAGCAGCCTGGCCCATTCGCGGTTGATGTTGAACACCTTGGTCCCGTCGATATAGCCCTTCTCGAACAGGCCGAGATATTTGTTGCGCTCGAGCTCGACCAGGCGCAGCTCCTCGGATTTGGCGACCTTGCGCGCCTCGAGCCCCTTCACCTCCTCGCCCGATTGCACGATCCCGATCTCGAGCTGCTCCTTGCGGCTGTCGCGATTGGTCTTGTTGCCGTCGAACAGCCTGGTCTCGCCGGCCATGATCTGGGCGGCCTCGTCGGAGAGGCCGGCGAGCTCGGCCGGGTAGGTCACGCTGGCGAGGTTGTCGCGCTCGGCGGTGAGGCGGGCGCGGCGGCCGAGATGCTCGGCGAGCTGCGAGCGGATGATCGAGAGCTCGGCGCGGGTCTGGACGTCGTCGAGGTTGAACAGCACCTGCCCGGCGCGGACGCTGTCGCCCTGGCGCACGGCGATGGCCTGGATGATGCCGCCGTCGCGATGCTGCACCTCCTTGAGGTTCTGGTCGACCTTGACCGCCCCTTGCGCGATGATCGCGCCGTTGAGGCTGGCGGTGGCGGCCCAGCCGCCGCAGCCGACGACCAGCATCAGCGCCAGCGCCGAGCCGGCGAAGACATGCGGGCCGAGGCGGAAGCTGGAGCGGGCCTCCTCGGCGCTGGCCTGCTTCCGGGCCTGGGCGAAGGCCGCCCTGTCGAAACTATGCGCGTTCATGGCGATGCACTCCGGTCACTGCGCGGATCAATAATAGTAGAGCTTGTGGTTGCCGTAGATCTCGATGGAGAAGTCCTTGACGTCCTCGAGATCGGCATAGACGTCGACGAAGGTGCGGTCCTCTTCGTCGACCTTCTCGATGCGGAAGCGGAAGGGACGGCTGTCGCCGGCCTCGTCGCCATAGATCCGGGCAAAGCCGTCATCCTCGTCGTCATCGGCAGCGTCGGCGGCCTCGTCATCGGCCTCGTCCTCGCGCTTGCCGATGCGGTACTGCTTGACGACGATGCGGTCGCCGACCTCGAGGTCGAGGATCTCGTGGATCAGCGCGCGGTCGTCGCCGTCGCCATGGGAGCTGCGCTCGCGATCGTCGGCGTCGTCGGCGTCGGCGTCATCCTCGGCGTCATCGTCCGAGGCCGGGGCGGCGTGCGCCTCGTCGCCCTCGTCCTCGTCGGCGTCGTCGGCGTCGGCGTCGTCAGCGGCGTCCTCGTCGCGCTCGTCGCGCTCGTCGGGCAGCAGGAAGCGAAAGACGTCGCCGCCCTTGCCGCCGGTCAGCGTCGTCGCGGTCTCGCCGATCAGGAAGCAATCGTCGCCCTCGCCGCCGACCAGCGCCTCGAAGCCGATCAGCGTGTCCTCGCCGATCTCGATGCCGACGGCGCGGCCGCGGCTCATGTCGACGGTGACGCCTTCGCGCGTGCCGGAGAAGTCGAGCGTGTCGGAGCCCGAGCCGCCCTCATAGCAATCGGCGCTGGCGTCCGCGCTGGCGACGACATGGTCGTCGCCCGAGCCCGCCCGGACATGGTCGCGGCCCGCGCCGCCGTCGATCACGTCGGCCCCGGCCCCGCCCAGCAGCGTGTCGTCGCCCTGTTCGCCCTGCAGCACGTCGTCGCCTTCGCCGCCGACCAGGCAATCGTCGCCTTCGCCGCCGCGCAGCGTGTCGTGGCCCGCCTCGCCGTAGAGCCGGTCCGCGCCGGCCCCGCCCAAGGCGATGTCGTCGCCCGCCCCGGCTGCGATCAGATCGGCGCCGTCGCCGCCATCGAGCGTGTCGTTGCCGGCCTCGCCATGCAGCGTGTCGTTGCCGGCCCCGCCGAGCACGATGTCGTCGCCCTCGCCGCCATGCAGCGTATCGTCGCCGGCGCCGCCGTCGAGTATGTCGTTGCCGGCCCCGCCGATGAGGAGGTCGTCGCCCTCCTCGCCATGGATGACGTCGTCGCCATCGTCGCCGAACAGGCGGTCATTGCCGGCCCCGCCATAGATGGCGTCGTCGCCCGCGCCGCCGAAGACGATGTCGTCGCCGGCGCCGGCGTAAATGATGTCGTGGCCGGCGCCGCCCACGACGATGTCGTTGCCCGCCCCCGCGCGGACGAGGTCGGCCCCGCCGCGGGCGTCGATGCTGTCATCGCCGTCACCGCCCTCGATCACGTCCTTGCACTCTGTGCCCAGCAGCGTGTCGGCGGCGGCCGTGCCGGTGATCTGCGTGAACTCGACGACCGTGAACTGCGCCGTCTGCGGCGTCGCCGTCATGCCGTCGCTGACCTGATAGGACAGCGTCACCGGGCCGAACTGGCCCGGCGTCGGCGTGAACAGCCAGCCTTCGGCGACGCGGGTGAGCTCGCCGCCGCTGACGCGCAGATTGCTGACGCTCAGCGCATCGGCGTCGGCGTCGCTGGCCCCGGCCAGCAGCGCGGCCAGCGTCAGCAGCAGCGTCTGGCAGCCGGCGATGTCGTGGAGATAGACCGGCCCGGCGACGCGGGGCGCGCGGTTGGGCCGGGGATCGACCGGGGTCTCGCCGCCCGGCCCCTCGTCATCCTCGCCCTCCTCCTCGCCGTCCCCGGCATCCGGGCCGGTCGGCGCGACGACGATGACGGGATTGAACGGAGCGCTCACGCTCGGCAGGTTGGCGAGCGGGTTCTCGATCCTGGCGAGCTGCTCGGCCTCGGCCGCGCCGCTTCCGCCACCGCCGCCGCCACCGCCACCGCCGCCCGCGCCGCCGGAGCCGAGGGGAACCGCGCGGCCATTGTCGTTGCTCTCGCGGCCGACGCCCGGCTCGAACTCCGCGGCGCGGAAGCGCGGCAGCGGCAGCTGCTCATAGTCGATCGCGGGCGAATCGATCCCCAGAAAATCCGGCAGGCCGGGCGCCGCCTCGAACGGCCCGCCCGAGCCGATGGCGCGCGGCGCGCCGGGGTCGGCCGGGGCCGATTTGCCGGCGATCGAGCCGGTCTGGTCCTCCGGCGCGGCGTCGTCCGGCGCGGCGTCCTGCGCCTGCTGGCGCGCGGCCGGCTGCGCCCCCTGCTCCTCGGCTTCGGGCCGGGCCTCGCTGGGGACCGGCGTGGCCTGGCTCGGGAACAGGCTCTTGACGTAGAGCGCGATCGCGGTGACCGCGAGCGCCAGCGCGGCCGGCAGGCGCGAGCGCTGCGGCTCGGCCTCGGGCTTGCGGTAGAGGTCGTCCGCTGAGAGGTCCCGCGGCTGGTCGGGACGAAGCGCCTTGATCGCGATCATGCTGTCACCCTCGCCCGGTTCCTGAGCGCGCCCGCATCGGCCTGGGGCAGGCGCATCTCCATGCGCGCCTCGGCCGGCTGCGGCGCGGGGCTGCGCGTCTGCGGCAGGATCTCCTCCTTCGGCCCGAAGGCGGCGAGCTTGCCGTTCTGGATCACGCCGACATAATCGACCGCCGCCAGCGCGCTGGGGCGATGGGCGACGACGATGGCGATGGCGCCGCGCGCCTTCACCGCCTCGATCGCCTTCGTCAGCGCCGCCTCGCCCTCGCCGTCGAGATTGGCGTTGGGCTCGTCCATCACGATCATGAACGGGTTGCCGTAGAGCGCGCGGGCGAGACCGATGCGCTGGCGCTGGCCGGCCGAGAGCGAGGCGCCCTGCGGGCCGAGCTGGGTCTGGTAGCCGTCGGGCAGCCGCACGATCATCTCGTGGATGCCGGCCGCGCTCGCCGCCGCCACCACGCCGGCCGGGTCGGGGTCGTCGCGCAGCCGCGCGATATTGTCCTCGACCGTGGCGTCGAGCAGCGAGACCTCCTGCGGCAGATAGCCGATATGGGCGCCGATGCGCGCCTCGGGCCATTGCGACAGTTCCGCGCCGTCGAGCCGGACCGAGCCGCGCAGGCACGGCCAGATCCCGGTCAGCGCCCGCACCAGCGTGGTCTTGCCGCCGCCGCTGGGGCCGATGAGGCCGAGCGCCTTGCCCGCCATCAGCTCGAACGAGACGTCGCTCAGCAAGACCTGGCCCGAGCCCGGGGCCGAGACGGTGATCTTGTCGAGCTTGAGGTATTTGAACGGGGCGGGCAGATCCATCGGCTCCACCGCCTTGCTCAGCGCCACCACCGTGTCCTTCAGCCGGGCGAAGGCCATGCGGGCGGCGACGAACCCCTTCCAGTTGCCGATCGCCTGGTCGACCGGGGCCAGCGCCCGCGACGAGGCGATCGAGGCGGCGATGATCGCGCCGGCCGAGAGATCGCCCTTGATGGTGAGATAGGCCGCAAGCCCCAGCGTCGCCGATTGCAGCACCATGCGCAGCACGCGCGAGACCGCCGCCAGCGTGCCGCCGAGATCGTTGCTCTGCGTCTGCAGGATCAGATGCTCGCGATTGGCGCTGGTGAAGCGCGCCACGGCGCGGTCGGCAAAGCCCATCGCCTTCAGCACCTCGGCGTTGCGCGCATTGGAGTCGGCGATGCCGTTGCGGGCGATCGCCGCCTGGCGCGTCGTGCCGTTGAGCCCGCGCGTCAGCAGCTCGCTGGCGATGGTCAGGAAGGTCAGCGCCACCGCCCCGCCCAGCGTCAGCGCGCCCAGCCAGGGGTGGAGGAAGTAGACGAAGGCGAGATAAAGCGGGATCCAGGGCAGGTCGAACAGCGCGCCCGGCCCCTGGCTGCCGAGAAAGCCCCGCACCGTGTCGACGTCGCGCCCGCGCTCCAGCGCCTCCGAGGTCGAGAAGCCGAAGCGCGGCATGTCGATGGCGAC
>JBKBRD010000020.1:9255-19576 GCA_046292405.1 Allobosea sp.
CGCGCACCGTGTCGACGTCGCGCCCGCGCTCCAGCGCCTCCGAGGTCGAGAAGCCGAAGCGCGGCATGTCGATGGCGACGCGGTGGGCGATCGGCGCGATCGCCTTGTCGAGCCGCGCCCCGACCCGCACCAGAACCTGCGAGCGGATCACGTCGAAACAGCCCTGGAACAGGTAAAGCCCGATCGCCAGCGCCGAGAGCGCCGCCAGCGTCTGCACGCTGCCGCTGGTCAGCGCCCGGTCATAGACCTGCAGCATGTAAAACGAGCCGGTCAGCGCCAGCACGTTGATCACGCCCGAAAGCGCGAAGAGGAAGATGAAGACGCTGCGGAAGCCTTCGGTCAGCTTGGCTGCGTCGCGCTTGCGGGCGCCGGCGAGGCTCTTTGACGGGGTCATGGCGAAAACCAACGATAGTCGAAACCGGATGAAGGCGGTGGCGGGAGGCCGGCCTTGCGACCGGCCTCCCCGATGGCCTCGCGCGCTAGAGCGTGAAGTTGGCCCCGGTCAGCGCGTGGCTGCCCTTCAGGTTGATCTGGAACTCGGCGTCCGTCGCCCCGTCGACATTGCCCGAGACGACGGTGTAGTCGCCGTCGGCGCGGGTCTCGTAGGTGACGCTGAGCTGGGCTGCGGTCGAGAACCCCTGCCCGCTCGCCAGCAGCGTGAAGGACTGGTTGCCGGCAGCGCCCGCATTGGCGTCGATGCCGCTGAGATCGAGCCTGTCGCCCGGCTCGAAATCCAGGATCGTGTCGCCATCGGCCGCCTCCTTGCTCAGGAAGCGGAAGCTGTCGGCCCCGGCCCCGCCCTCCATCACGTTCACCGCGACGCTCGCCGTGATCGTGTCGGCGCCCGAGCCCGTCGCCACGTTCTCGACGCCCCACAGCGTGTCCAGGCCGCTCTGGCTGCTCGAAGCCGAACCGCGCCCGCCCAGCCCATTGCCGAGATCGACCGTCAGATTGGCCGTGATCGCCGAGAGATCGAGCGTGTCGACGCCGGTCCCGCCATCCATCTCGTCGCCGAAATAGACGTCGTCGCCGTCGGACTTGGCGCCGACGATCAGATCGTCGCCCGCGCCCGCCACCACCGTGTCGTCGCCGGCCCCGGCGTCGATCAGGTCGTCGCCGGCCCCGCCGAAGAGACGATCCGCCCCGGCCTCGCCATAGACCATGTCGTTGCCGCCCCCGGCGAAGACCTGGTCGTCGCCAGCCCCGGCGAAGATCACGTCGCGGCCCTCGCCGGCATCGGCGAAGTCGTTGCCCTCGCCGGCCGACAGCACGTCGTCGCCGCCCTCGCCGATCAGCACGTCGTCCCCGGCCTGCGCCACGATGTTGTCGGCCAGAGCCGTCCCGACCAGGACATCGGCCAGGAGCGTGCCGGTGCGCAGGCCGCCCGCGCCGGTCGCAGGCGGCGGAACCGGCGTACCCGTCCCCTCGCCATCGCCATCCCCGTCACAGCCGCAATCCTCGCCATCCTCGGAGCCGGCGTCCTCGCCCTCGTCCTCGTCGTCGTCGCCGTCATGGTCATCACCCTGTCCATGACCGAGATCCTCGTCCGGCTGGGCGACGCGCACCTCCGGTACGCCATCGGCGGCGAAGGTGATCGTCTGCGCGCCATAGCCCAGCGTCACGGTGCCATTGTCGTTCTCCGACATGGTCACGGTCTCGAGCGCCGTGCCCTCCGGCAGCAGGATCACATCCTGCGGCCGCAGCGTGCCGACGATCGTGTCGTTGCCGCCATTGCTGCGGAAGACGATGCGATGCGCCGATTCCAGCATGGTGATGTCGATCTGGTCGTCGGCTGCGCTGCCATCGATGGTGATCGTGCTGTAGTTCAGGCTCGTGGTGGTGAAGTTGCCGACCACCTGGATGAGGTCACCGTTATTGATGCCCTGATCCAGCCCGCCGCCATTATTGGCGGTGACATTCAGGGTGTTGACCCTGATCTCCTCGATCCCGTCGAGTTCGGCGATGACGGTCTCGGGGCCGGGGCCGATGCTGCGGGTGATGACGATCTCGGTCGCTGCCGCGAAGCTGGTCCCGAGCGAAGCCGCCAGCGTCGCATTTTGGCCGGACGTGACCGCATAGATCCGGAAGGTCTCGGCAAGATTGGCCGTCCCGTTCAGGACATAGGTGTCGGTGCCGGCACCGCCATCGATCAGGTCGCGGCCATCGGCCGCCGCCTGGGTGATGGTGTCGTTGCCGGCTCCGCCATTGATGCGGTCGTTGCCGGCACCGCCATTGATCGCATCGTTGCCGCCCAGACCGCTGAGGATGTCATTGCCGCCGTTGCCGTTGAGCGTGTCGTTGCCGCCAAATGGGATGCCGAAGAAAGAACCAGCATTCCCGCCATCAGCAATGTCGTCACCAGCAGTGCCGTTAAATGTCAGGCTCACTCCGGTTACGCCATTCCAGTCGTCGCCAACAACAGTGGTCGGCACCGAATAGACCGTCTCCAGCGTGCCGCCGCCATCGGTGAAGCTCACCGCCACGCGCAGAATGTCGCCGACCTGCCCGCCTCCGAAGAGCCCGTCCACCGGGGTGAAGCTGGAGGAGATCGCGCCTCCGATGTTGCTCCAGCTCTGCCCGTTATTGGTCGAGACCTGCCACTGATAGGAGAAGGCGCCCAGCCCGTTGGCATCGGCGATGCCGCTGGTATCGACGCTCAGAGTCTGGCCTTCGGTCGGCGAGGCCAGGCCGTTGGTCGGCGTCGGATCGACGATGATCGGCAATCCGGTCGCCGGGCTCGGCACCAGCGCCCCGATATCGAAGACTTCACCGGCGAAGCTCAGCTTCTCGATGTTGAACAGCCGGTCGACGCCGTCCGAGACCCTGGCCCGGCCGGAAGCCGGATCGATGACATCGGAGACGGTGACGTGGGTGACGGTGATGCTGCCATCCGCGTTGCGCACGACATCGTAATTGGCGAAATCGTCCCAGAAAACAGCCGTGTCGATATCGTTCTGGCGACCGCCATCGACGATTTCGCGGACCATGTCGATGTCACCCGCCTTGACCGTGCGACTGAACAGCAGCTGCTCGAGGGTCTGGCCCTGGAAGGCCGGCGTCGTATTCGGCTTCGGCGCGCCCATCAGATAGTCTTCGAGTTTCCAGACCTGCTCGGCGATGCCGTCGGTGGTGTAGGCGACGCCGTCATGGCTGAAGTTGATCCGGACATTGAGCCAGCGGTCGCCATCGATGATGTCGTTGCCGGCCCGGCCCTCGATCCGGTCGGAGCCGCCACCGCCGAGCAGCATGTCGGAGCCGTCGGCGGTGTCCATGACAACGAGCGCATCCTGACCGGACGCATCCTTGAGGACATTGTCGGAAGCGTCGCGTGCCAGGGTCGGCGTGAGATGCGCGACCAGATCCGACAGGCCGTCGATCAGCCCGACATTCTTGGCCAGAAGCGCGTTCGAATAGGAGTCGAACGGCGCCGTCGGATCGCTCTGGGCCGCATTGCCGTTGGCGTCGTAGGCGCCGGTGACGACGTCGCGCCCGGTCAACCGGTCGTTATGCCTCCAGCCCGACAGGCCTTCGACGAGGTCGAAGCGGTCGCGCAGGATATTGGCCTGCTGGTTGGTGAAGATGGAGATGTTCATATCCGCATCCGCGCCCTGGCTGCCGCCCTTGTGCGCGGCCCAATCGAAGCCCGCCATGCCATTGTTGCGGTTGACGCCCAGGCCCTGGACCATGATGTCGTCGCCGGATTCGGCGTCGAAATCGGTGTCGTTCTCGCCCGACAGCATGACGTCGTGGCCGATGATGCGGGAGTTGAAGAACAGCTCCGAATTGTCGCCGGTCAGGGTCGCCATATTGCCCTGGGCTTCGAGCCAGTCATTGCCCTCATTGCCGTAGATTACACCGCCGCCGCCGGCGGCGGCCCGGATGAAGTCGTCCCCGGCGCCGCCGAACAGGCTCTTGGCGTCCTGCCCGCCGGCGAGGACGTCCTTGCCCTCGCCGCCGAAGATCAGGTCGAGGCCCATGCCGCCATTGATGACGTCATTGCCGGCCTCGCCCTTCAGCACGTCGGCTGCGCCGACATCGGTGCCGCTATCGGTGATGATGTCGTCGCCCTCGCCGCCATGGATGTGATCGACGCCGAAGCCGCCTTCGAGCGTGTCGTCGCCGCCCTCGCCCCAGAGCGTGTCGTCGCCCTGGCCGCCGACAATGACGTCGGCCTCGTTGGTTCCGCCGAGCACGACATGCTCGCCGCCGGTGTAGCGCAGATAGTCGGCGTCGCCGTCGCCATCGAGGTCCTTGCGGATCACGAGCGAGTTCTGGCCGGTGATGGCGCTGAGAACATCGGCCTCGCGGCTCGGATCGGCGCTGCCCAGCCCGGCATTGTACTGGCGCGCCTGGTTCATCTCGATGATGTAGTCGGCGGTCTGGAAGGCCGCGCCGTTGATGTGCAGCCCGCTCTCTTCCGTATCGGTATTGCGGCGGATGAGATCGGCGAAGCTGTCGCTCTCCAGTTCGGTGAGCATGTTCTGGCCCTGGGTGCGGCTCAGATAGTAGAAGCGGTCGCCGTTCTGCAGGTTCTGGATCTGCAGCTCGAAGATGAAGGCGAAGGTCGAGCCGAGCATGCCGCCGAACGGCATCAATTGCTCGGCCAGGCCGCCGATCCAGAAATCGACCTTTTCGAGACCGCCCAGGCTCCCGGTGGGATCTGGATCGTCGAGGGGGTTGGCGTAGCCGGCGGCCCACTTGCCGGTGGCGTTCAGGAAGTCCAGACGATCGCCCGGCGCGCCCGCGCCGCCGAACACCAGCGCCCAGGCGGCGTCGCGCTTCGCCTCCGCCGTGGCGGCGGTGAGGATTGAGCTGTGCGTGCCATAGGCCGCGATGAAGTTGACGATCGACAGCGGGTTCTTGAGGTGGAGCGCAAAATCCGTCCGAGTTCATTCGCCAGCTGCGAAAGAAGCCGAATTATCAAGACCAGCCCGTGGTGATGGTGACGACCGCCGAACAGCGGGAAACGAGGCTCGCGGCGTTGGAAGCGGGCGCTACCGATTTCCTCCGCAAGCCGGTCGAGCCGGTCGAATTGCGGGCTCGGGTCCACAACCTGCTGGCCCTTCGCAATGCCCAGCTGGCGTTGCGGGACCAGAAATCTTGGCTTGAACGAGAAGTGCGCCGCGCCACTTCGGATTTGGAAGCGAGCGAACGCGATGTCGTCCATCGTCTTTCCCGCGCCATCGACTTTCGGGATGGCAACACCGGTGATCACGTGACCCGGATGGCGACGATCTGCGGCCTGATCGCTGAAGAAATGGGTCTCGGCCCATCGGTTGCCCGGCTGATCGCCACCGCCGCCCCGCTTCACGACGTCGGCAAGATCGGGGTTCCGGACGCGATTTTGCAGAAGCCGGGGCGTCTGGACACCGCCGAACTCGGGCTTATGCAAACGCATGTAAAAATCGGGGAATCGATCCTGTCCGAAAGTAATTCGCCGTTGCTTCGTTGCGCGGCTCGCATCGCGAGCAGTCATCACGAACGTTGGGACGGGAAAGGCTATCCTCGCGGCCTCGCGGGGGACGAAATTCCGATGGAGGGGAGAATAGCGGCTGTGGCGGATGTCTTCGAGGCCCTCGCCTCAGACCGCATCTACAGGCCCGCCTGGTCACTGGAGCGAGCCCGCGCCTTCATCGTCGCCGGCTCGGGGAGCCACTTCGACCCGAGCTGCGTGGCCGCCTTCGAAACCTGTTTCGCCAGCATTGCGGCGCTGATGGCTGTGCAGCCCTCTGTCGATGCCGTCAGCCAAGCCGCCTGATCCCACCGATCTTCATTTGGAGCCCTGACGATGTCGCCTTCCATATCGCGCCGCCTCGCCATTATCGCCCTGTCCACCCTGACGGTCATCGGGACCGCCATCGGAGCCGAGCTCGGAAAGCCGGCTTCGGCGCCTGTCCTCACGGTCACCGGAAAGATCACGCACAAGAACACCGAAGGCGCGGCCGTGTTCGACCTCGCCATGCTTGAGAAACTGCCTGGTCAGGTGACGGATACGAAGACGCCCTGGTACAAGGACAAGACCCGTTTCGAAGGCCCGCTCGGCAGTGAATTGCTGAAGGCTGTCGGCGCGACGGGTACAGTCATGAAGATCACAGCCCTCAACGATTACGCCGTCGAGATCCCGGTGAAGGACTTCCAGGCTTGGCCGGTGATCCTGGCGACACGCATCGGCGGCAAGGCCATCTCGGTCCGTGAAAAAGGTCCGTTGTTCGTGATCTATCCATTCGAGCAGGATCCTGCTCTCTACAGTGAACTCTATTTCGGCCGCTCGATCTGGCAGGTCAAATCGATAGAAATTCTCTAAAGTGCATCGGCTTTCCAGCATCGCTCCGGCACCGTCGCGTCGACATCGGGTGCTGGATTTCGGCATAGCCATCATGGCTGGCCTGAGCTTGATATTGTGCGGGATCGCGATACTGGCCTTCAGTGCGCTGCGCGATCGGCAGGACGCCCTGGTCAAGACGATCCGCGAGGACACGATCTGGGCTGCCTACCAGATCGACAGTGAGCTCAAGAAGCTTTCGCTTGCGTTGAATAATCTTGAGCGCGACGCCGATCGGAACTCGCGCGATCAGGCCGTGCTGCGTTACGACATTCTCTATAGCCGGGCCGAACTGATCGTCGGCAGTCACTACGCGCAGCAAGTGAGCCGCAACAGCGGACTCGCGGAAGCGGCAGCAGACCTCCGACGCCGCATTCTCGACCTGGCGCCGGCGGCCGATCAGTTGAAGGACGCCGTTCCGCAGGAGGCGAGCAGGCTGATTGCAGATCTGCGCCAACACGTCACGTCGATCGGCACGGATAGCGAACGCTTTCTCAACGGCGCCAACCTGGCTCAGGGCAGCCTGAAGACGCAGGAGAGGTTGAAAGTCAGTCAGTCCCTGAGCGAAGTCGGACTCGTCGTCGGCCTGCTGATCGCCATCCTCGCCATTATTGTCGTCTATCTCGGCACCCAGCTTCGCCTGATCCGTATATCTCGCGACAAGCTTGCGATCCTCACGGTCGAGAAAGCGGAAGCCGCGCGCCTTGCCGAAGCCGGCGCGCGGGCCAAATCCATCTTCCTGGCGACGATGAGTCACGAGATCAGGACCCCGTTGAACGGGATCATCGGCTCTGTAGATCTGCTGCGCGATGACGCCATGACTGCCGAACAGCGCGCGCGGCTTCAGGTCGTAGCCGACTGCAGCGACATGCTGCTGGCGCTGATCGACGACATTCTGGACTTCACCAAGCTGGAATCCGGCGCGATCGAGTTCGAAAAGGAAGTGGTCGACCTCAAGGTGATCGTCGATGCTGTCGTCGAGGTGATGCGGCCGAGGGCGCAGGCCAAGGGAGTTGCCCTCAGCATAGATTGCGCGCCCGCCAGAATCGTCAGCGACCCGACCCGCCTGAGGCAAATCCTGTTCAACCTCGTCGGCAACGCCATAAAGTTCACGGCTGAAGGGCGTGTCGCAGTGAGCTGTCGTATCGAGCAGGGAATGCTCACAGCCGAAATTACGGATACCGGCATCGGCATCGATCCAGCCATGCGCGATCGGCTCTTCAAGGACTTCAGCCAAGTCGACGTGACCATCAATCGCCGCTTCGGCGGGACGGGTCTCGGCCTCGCAATCTGCCATCGTATCGTGACGGCGCTGGGCGGCCGTATCGGCATGCATGCGGTCAGGCCGCGCGGCAGCTGCTTCTGGTTCAGCATTCCCGCGACTCTCGCCAAAGCGGAGGCGAAACCAATCCAGCCCGAACTGGAACGCGGTCCGTTCACATTGCCGATCGACAGGCCTCTGCGGGTGCTTCTGGCCGAGGACAATGCGATCAACAGCGAAGTGGCGACCGAGATCCTGACGCGTCTGGGCATTTCCGTCGATCACGCCGAGAACGGCGATGTGGCCATCGAACTGGCCACGGCCCGCCGCTACGACGCCGTGCTGATGGATATGCAGATGCCGGGGACTGACGGGCTGGCCGCGACGACAGAGATCCGGCGCCGCGGAATTGCGGTTCCGATCATCGCCTTGACGTCGAACGCCCATGGCTCCGATCGTCAACTCTGCCTCTCCGCCGGCATGGACGCGTTCGTCGCCAAACCCATCAACCGGCAAAAGCTCCAGGAGGCCCTGCATCCATGGCTGTGGAGCGCTGCCAGCGCCAGACCAGCCTCACAACACAGCCAGCCCCCAACCCTCAAGACTGTGCAACTCATCGATCAAGCGACACGCCTTGAGCTCTGCGAGGCCCTCGGCGCCGACAGCCTGGATGCTTTGACGACGCGCTTCTGGAGCGACGCCGCCTCGATGATAAGCTCGACGAAGACATCCATCGCCGAACAGCGTGCGGCCGACGCCATTCGCGAACTTCACACATTGAAAGGTGTCGCTGGAACGCTCGGCCTGATCGGCATTGAGACCGCCGCCGGCGCCGCCGAGGCCACCCTGCGCGCATCCGGCGCTGTGGATACGCAAGCCTTGCAGGCGATGATCCAGCAAACCTGCCTCGCCGAGGCAGAGCTTGCCAGTCGGCCGAGCGGCGCCCCGACGCCAGCGCTACCAACGCTGCGGCGGGTGGCCTGAGCTGGTTTGGCCCTCAGATCGCAGTGGTTGATCACGACAGCCGACTTACGCTGAAGCCAGCCTTGGCGCTTTTCATCGATCCCGGCGTAAGGCTCGGTTGCCTCTACGCGCCGGGCTGATGGTTGCGGCCGGGAATTCATCCGCGTCGGGCTCGTCCTCCCTGAAACTTCGGGCCGTCTTCTCTTGGGGGTCGCGGCCTTTTTCATTTCGGCAACCCAAATGGCGGGTGACAAGGCCTAAGTCTTGGACGACGCTATCTTGCCGCGAGTGCGGCTAGACAGAGGAGGTCAAGATGATGCGCCTGATCCAAGCTGGATTCGCTATCTGCCTGCTTTCACTCACCACGCCTGCGCAAGCACAGGAAGGCTGCACTGCCGTCCAAACGTCTTGCACCCAGATGAACGCCCGGTGCGAAAACAACTGCAAGAACGCAAATAATGCATCCGCCTGCGTAGCTCGAATTTGCTCTAACGCGCTCAACGCTTGCAAGGCCAATGGCGTTTGGAAGCCGCCAGGCGGCGCAGCATGTTGGCGGACGAGCAACCGGTCGTAAGCGACGGGCGGTTTCGCCCGCGCCCAATCATCGGGCCGGCGTTCCTCCGGAAGCGCCGGCCTCTATTTTGGATGATGCGCGTGCGCGAATATGATGCAGGATGTCTGCACGGACTGGCTGTCCCAGCGGTCCGACGAGAGGTCTGCAGCAAATGATCAAAATCGCTCTGCTCTTCAGCGCTTTCTCCCTCGTTGCCGTCGCCGGCGCGCAGCCGGCCCGTGCGCAAGCCGATGACGGCGCATTGCGCAAATCCTGCGTCAAGCAAGTCCGGGCGAGCAAGGGACTGCAGAAGGGCCAGCCGCTGAAGGGGGCCAGTCGGGAAGTCAACGCTTGCATCGCCAACGGCGGGAAGCTCTGAACTTCGTCATGCAGAGCAACGGCCCGGTCCCGCCTACGCAGGGCCGGGCCTTTTTGCGGGTTGGATACGGCGTCTCTCAGGCGCTATGTCCACGCCGTCGCAGCATCGTGCGCCGTTCCCAGGCCATGATGACATCGCCGCTCTCGGCAAGCGCCGCCGCCTCGGGGCCGCCATCGATGCAGCCCACACGCGCAAGCGGCCGCGGCTCCGGATTCTTCGACGGTGGCGCCCGTCATCGCTCGGCCCGAGTTCAGCTGCGCGGGATCGCGTCGGATGCTGACGCCGGCGAGAGGCGGCAGGAGACGCCGCGGATCTCAGCGGCAAGTCATCAAGGGATATGGAGCGCTCGGCGCACCTTACGCTCAAGCTCTCCTTCACGATACGGCTTCTGAACGATGCGATCTTCTCCGACATCCTTGAGTGCGGCGAGATCGGCATAGCCTGTGACGAAGAGAACCGGCAGCGAAGGATGACGCGTCTGAACCTGCCGAGCCAATTCCCCGCCATTCATACCCGGCATGGCAAAGTCGAAGACGGCAAGGTCAAAGGTGGATTGGTCCAGCAACTCCAGCGCGGCCGCGCCGCTGCCGACTTCGATGACGTCACATCCCATGTCGGCCAACATCGCGCTGGTGACTTCGCGGACCTGGCTATCATCGTCGACCAGAAGCACGCGCGCGATCGTTCCAGGATAGGTCTCCGGGGCGGCGGTCACGGGGGCCGCTTCGCTTGCGCGCCGCTGCGCTTTCGGCAGGAAGACCCGGATGGTCGTTCCCTCGCCAAGTTTGGTTTCGATCACGACGCCGCCGCCTGATTGCTTGGCGAAGCCATAGACCTGCGCCA
>JBKBRD010000021.1:0-18856 GCA_046292405.1 Allobosea sp.
CACGCCGATATCGCGGGCGGCGGAAGCGTTCCGGGCGATGCAGCAGGCGCGCCATGTCGGCAAGCTCGTGATCAGCCTCGACGCCGAGCCGCATGACGGGCTCGCCATCGTCGCCAGCGGGCGCGGCGTCATCCGCCCCGATTCGACCTATCTCGTCACCGGCGGGCTCGGCGGCGTCGGCCTCGCCACGGCGGAATGGCTGGTGGAGCAGGGCGCCCGCTCGCTCGCTTTGCTCGGCCGGCGCGGCGACGCCACCGAGGAAGCGCAGGCCGGCCTCGCCCGCATGCGCGCCGCCGGCGCCGATCCGCGCGCCTTCGCCGTCGATGTCTGCGACCCCGCCGCGATCGAGGCGGTGCTGCAGCAGCTGCGCGCCACCATGCCGCCGCTCAGGGGCGTGATCCATTCGGCCGCGCTGATCGAGGACGCGCCGCTGATCAAGGTCGACAGGGAGCTGATGCACAACGTCATGGCCGCCAAGATGCTGGGGGCCTGGACGCTGCACCAGGCGACGCTGAGCGACGCGCTCGATCATTTCGTCATGTATTCCTCGTCCAGCGTCGTCGTCGGCAATCCCGGCCAGGCCGTCTATGTCGCCGCCAACAGCTTCCTCAACGCGCTGGCCGAGCTGCGCCGCGCCCAGGGCCTGCCGGCGCTCGCGGTCGGCTGGGGCGCGATCAAGGACGCCGGCTTCCTCACCCGCAACGCGCAGGTCGAGAGCATGCTCGAACAGCGCGCCGGCATGGAGGCGACGCCGACCCGCGTCATCCTGGCCGAGCTCGGCCGGCTGATGGCGGCCGGCGCAGGCGTGGTCTCGGCTGCGCAGTTCAATCTGATGCGGCTGGGGCAGAGCCTGCCGGGAGCGCGCACCCCGCGTTTCTCCAGCCTGATCCCCGAGGGCATGACGATGCTGGCGCAGAACGCCGGTTCGATGGCCGACGCGCTGATGGCGATGAGCCCGGAGGAGCGGCGCGCCGCGATCCTCTCCTGCGTCACCGAGACGATCGCCCGCGTCGTCGGCTCACCGCCCTCGCAGGTGGAGCCGGACCGGGCCTTGTCGGAACTCGGCCTCGATTCGTTGATGGCGGTCGAACTCGCCGAGGCGCTGGAGCAGACGGTGGGACGCCCGGTTTCGGTGATGCAGATGATCCAGGCCGGTACGGTCTCGGGCGTGGTCGATGTCGTCGCACGCGGCTTCGTCTCGGCGCCCGCGCCGGCGGCCGAAGCGCCGTCGCCGGCGCAGGCCAACCTCGCAGCCTGAGATGAGCGGCGCCGGCCTCGCCCTGTCATCGGACGCCGCGCCGCAACCTGCGCTCTGGCGCATGGCTGCGCCGATGGTGCTGTCCAGGGCAGGGCTGGCCGCCATGGTCTTGGTCGATGCGCTGATGCTCGCCCCGCACGGGGCGCAGCAACTCGCGGTGGCGTCGCTGGCGGAGGGGACGTTCGGCCGCCTCGCCGATGTCTTCGGCGCGTTCATCCTCGCGGCGCTGGCCCTGGTCGCCGCCGCCCGCGCCCCGGCTCTGGCGGCCTGGCGTCTCGCGATCTGGCGGCGGGCCCTGGCCGGCGTCGCGATCATGGCCGCGCTCGGCCTTGCCTGCGCCTGGCTCGCCCCTGCGCTGCTGCTGGCCGGCGGACAGGATCCGGCGCTGGTGGCGGCGGTCGGCCCGGTCGTGCTGGCCGCAGCGCTCGGCCTGCCGGCGGGGCTCGTGGCGCTGGCTTGCGCGGTGCATCTCGAAGGAATCGGCCGCGCCGGGCTCGTCGCGGGTTGGATGCTGGCGGCCAACGGCCTGAATATCGGCCTGAACGCGGCGCTGATCGGCGGGGCCTTTGGCCTGCCGGCCCTCGGCGCGCTCGGCTCGGCCATGGCGACGGCGCTCGTCCGCCTCGCGCTCGCCATCGCGCTGGTCCTGGCGCTTCTGCGGGTGGAGCGCAGGCATGACGCCGCTGCCCCGCCCGGGCCGGCGCCGCATGGCGCGGATCAGCTCAGGCTCGGGCTGGGCGCGGCGGGGGTCTCCGCCACGATGCATCTGCTCGGGATCTGGCTGACGATCTTCGCCGGCTGGCTCGGCCCCGTGCCGCTGGCGGCCTATGCCTCCTGCTGGATTCTGAGCCTGCCGGCCCTGCTGCTCGCCGCCGGCGTCGGCGACGCCGCCGCGATCCGGGTTGCGGCCGGGGCCGCGGGCGACAGGCTGAGGCGGATCAGGCGCGATCTCGCGTTGCTGGCGCTGCTGCTCGCGCCCATGGCGCTGCTCTGGCTGGCCGCTCCCGATCTCGTGGCGCGGAATTACACGCCCGATGCCGAACTCGCCCGCCAGATCGCCCAGCTGCTGCCGCTGATCGGCCTCGTGCTGCTGCTCGACGGGCTGAGCTATGGCGCCGTCGCCATCCTGCGCGGCGGCCGCGATCTCGCCCGCCCCATCCTGATCCAGCTCGCCTCGATGGCGGCGACGCCGCCGCTCGCGGCGCTGCTCGCCTTTCAGCAGGGGCTCGGGGTCCGGGGGCTCGCGCTCGCCATCCTCCTCACCAGCGCGGCGCGGCTCGCGCTGCTCCTGATGCGGACCGCCACGGTCTTCGGCCCGGCCTCGGCGGGTCGCCCTTGCCATCATCCGGACACGCCATGACGCTCCAGCAGAAGCCCCCGGTCGACACGCGGACGCTGCTGCCGCTGAGCCACGCCCAGCGCGGCGTCTGGCTCGATGCGCGCCTGATCGACGATCCCGGCGCCTACCAGCTCGGCTGCCTGATCGCCTTCGACGGCGAGATCGATCCCGACCTCGCCCGCCAGGCCGTGCGCCTGATGCTGGCGCGCCATGAGGGGCTGCGGCTGCGGGTCTCGCGCGACGCGCCGGAGCAATGGCTGGAGCCGGCGGGCGCCCCGCCCTTCGCCGTGATCGACCTCTCCGCCGCCGAGGACGCCGAGGCGGCGCTGCGGCGCCATGTCCGCGCCGCCCAGGCCAAGGGCTTCGCGCTCGGCGACGAACCGCTGTTCCGCATCGATCTGATCCGCCTCGGGCCGGGCTCCTGGCGGCTGCTGATGCTGGCGCACCACCTTGCGGTCGACGGCGTCTCGATCGGCCTGGCGCAACTCTACTGGCTGCAGGCCTACCGTTCGCTGAGCGGCGACAGCGAGGATATAGAGGAGGCCTCGCAGGAGTCCGCGATCCCGCGATCCAGCTATCGGCCGGTCATCGCCGAGGACGAGGCCTATGCCGCGTCGCTGCGCTACCAGCAGGACATGGCCTATTGGCAGACCCGTCTTTCGCCCTTGCCGGGATTGCTGTTCGCCGGCCGGCCGGCAGCGTCGGAGACGGGCGCGCCGACCCAGCAGGGCGACGGCGATGCGCCCGTCATCGCGCTCGACCGGTCGGAGCTCGCGGCGTTCGAGGCCGCCGCCAAAGCCGCCGGCACGACCCTGCACCGCGCCCTGCTGGCGACGATCGCCATCGCGCTCTCACGCCGCTATCGCCACGACGATTTCACCCTCGGCATGGCGCTGCACCGGCGCGACCTGTCGACGCGCCATGTCATCGGCATGCTCGCCGGCATGGCGCCGGTGCGATGCCGGATCGCGCCCGCCGACGACCTGCAACGGGCCGTCCAGACCCTGGCGGAAGGGTTCGACGCCGATCTCCGCCACCAGCGCCTGCCGATCGATGCGCTCGGCCGCGCGCTCGCCGCGGCCGGCGCCTTCGGCGACAGGGCCGAGCGCAGCCTGTTCGACGTGGCGGTGACGATGATGCCGGCCATGCGCGACACGCGCCCGCACATCGCAGGCCGCCCCGTCGGCTCCACGCCGCTGCGCCTGACCGAGATCTCGTCGCTGGGGCTTTACGTCGATGAATGGCCGGACCAGGCCGGGCTCTCGATCGCGTGTCGCTTCAACCCCGCCCGTCTCACGCGCGCCGAGGTGCGGCGCTTCGCCGGTTGCCTGCGCGAGATCGTCGCGGCCTTCGCCGCGGGCGACAGGCGGGAGCTGAGCGCCTTCGACGGCATGGACCCCGTCGAGCGCACGCTGCTCTCCGCCTGGAGCCGGGGCATGCCGATGACGATTCCGGAGCTGACGCTGCCGGCGCTGTTTGCGCGCCAGCGAGCGGCGCAGCCGGATGCGCCGGCCGTCCTCGCCGATGATGGCGGGCTGAGCTATGCGGAGCTGGATGCGGCGGCCGACGCCGTCGCCCACAGGCTGCGTGCCAGCGGCGCGGTCTTGGGCGAGGCGGTCGGCGTCTGCCTGCCGCGGGCGTTGCACAGCGTCGTCGCGCTGCTGGGCGTGCTCAAGGCGGGCTGCGTCTACCTCCCGCTCGATCCCGCCTATCCGCCCGAGAGGCTGGCGGCGATGATCGCGGACGCCGGCGCCGCTCGCGTCGTCGCGACGGCGGAAACCGCCTCGGCCTTGCCCGCAGGCGTCGTTCCACTGCGGCTCGACGACGCCGACCCGCGCGCGGCCGAAACCGCGCTCGCCTGCGAGACCCATGCGCCGACGCCCGACAGCCGCGCCTACATCGTCTACACCTCCGGCTCGACAGGGCGGCCCAAGGGGGTCGCGATGTCCCACCGCGCGCTCGTCAACCTCGCCTTCGCCAGGCGCAAGCACGATCCGATCGGACCCGGCGACCGCGTTCTGGCGGCGATTTCGATCGGCTTCGACGTCTCGCTCGGCCAGCTGCTGACGCCGCTCCTGGCCGGGGCCTGCGTCGTCGTCGCCGGCGATCTGCGCGGCGTCTCCGGCCCCAACTTCTGGGAATTCATCCGGGGTCACCGCGTCACCCACGTGAACTCGGTGCCCTCGTTCTTCGAGGCGATGCTGCCGGACGCCCCGGCCGAGACCCCGCTCGAGCAGCTCATGCTGGGCGGCGAGTCGCTGTCGGGCGCGCTCGCTGCGAGGCTGCGCCAGCGGCTGCGCGTGCCGCTCTACAACATGTACGGGCCGACGGAGGCCTGCATCGACGCAACCGCCTTCGCCGTGCCGCCCGATGGTGGGGAGGCGAGCGCGGCGCTGCCGATCGGCCGTCCCTTGCCGAATTACAGCGTGCATGTGCTGGACGCGGCGCTCGACCCTGTCGGCATCGGCGCGGATGGCGAGCTGTGCATAGGCGGCGCCGGGCTGGCGGAGGGCTATCTCAACCTCCCGGAGGCAACGGCCGAGCGTTTCGTCGCGCATCCGCGGTTTGGGCGGCTCTACCGCACCGGCGACCGCGGTTGCTGGCGGGAAGATGGCCAGCTCGCCTTTCTTGGCCGCAGCGACGCTCAGGTGAAGATTCGCGGGTTCCGGGTCGAGCCGGGCGAGGTCGAGGCGCTGTTGCGGACGCATCCCGGCGTGGCGCAGGCCGCCGTCATCGCCCGCCGCGATGCGCAGGGCGCGATGCGCCTGCTCGGCTATGCCGTGCCGGCGGCCGGCTGCCCGGGCCTCGCGGCAAAGGAGCTTCACGGCTTTCTGCAGGGCCGCCTGCCCGCTCATATGACCCCCGCCGCCATCATGCTGCTGGATGCGCTGCCGCTGACGCATCACGGCAAGCTGGACGAGCGCGCCCTGCCGGTACCGCAGGGCGGGGAAGAAGCGGGCGAAGCGCCGCGCAGCGCGACCGAAAAGCTGCTCGCCGCCAGTTTCGCCACGCTGCTGGGCGTCGTCTCTGTCGATACGGGCAGTCATTTCTTCGAGCTCGGCGGCCATTCCCTGCTCGCCACGCAGCTCGCCTCCCGCTTGCGCCAGGCGCTCGGCATCGAGCTGCCGATCCGCCTGCTGTTCGAAGCGCCGCGCCTGGGCGATCTCGCCAGCCGCATCGACGGGCTGCTTGCGGAAGGCCCCGACGACGCTACGTCCCCGACCGATGATTGGGCGATGGGACCGCGTCCGGCGCGGATCCCGCTCTCCTTCGAGCAGGAGCGGCTCTGGTTCCTGCACAAGCTCGATCCCGCCAGCCCGGCCTACAACATCGCCGTCGCCTTCCGGCTCGATGGCGCGCTCGACATCGCTGCGCTGCAGGCGGCGTTGGCGGCGCTGGTCGCGCGCCATGAAAGCCTGCGCACCCGCTTCGCGGAGAGCGACGGCGAGCCGGCCCAGATTGTGCTGGCGGAAGCGGAGTTCGGCTTCTGCTTTGAGGATGTTTCGGCCGCAGGCGGCGATGCGGGGGCCCGGCGCGCCCGCGCGGAGGCTTTGCGACCCTTCGATCTGGCGGGCGAGCCGCTCTTGCGCGTCCTCGTGCTGAGGCTCGCGACCGACACCCATATCCTGCTGGTGACGATGCACCATATCGTCTCCGACGGCTGGTCGGTCGGGATACTTCAGAGCGAACTCGCCGCGCTCTACCTGGCGGCGACCGCAGGCCGAGAGCCGGCGCTCGCCCCCCTGCCGGCGCAATACGCCGATTACGCGCTGTGGCAGCGCCAGCGCCTAGGCCCGCGCGAGATCGCGGGGCGCGTCGCCTTCTGGACGGAGCAGCTCGCCGGCGCGCCGGACATGCTGACGCTGCCGCTCGATCATCGCCGGCCCGAGCGCCGCAGCGACGCCGGGGCGAGCTGCGCCATCGCTTTCACGCCCGAACTGGCCAAGGCGCTGATCGCTTTCTCCAGAGCGCGCCAGGCCACGCCGTTCATCGTGCTGGCGGCGGCCTGGGCGGCGTTGATGTCGCGCTGGTCGGGGCAGGACGATGTCGTCTTGGGGGCGCCCGTCGCCAATCGCGGCCAGGCGCAGACGCAAGGGCTGATCGGCTTCTTCGTCAACACCATCGCGCTGCGCGTCGACATTGCCGGGCGGCCCGGCTTCGGCGCGCTGGTGGATCGGCTGCGGGCGCGCGCGCTCGATGCCTACGCCAATGCCGACTTGCCCTTCGAGCAGGTGGTCGACGCGCTGAAGCCGGTGCGGACGCCGGGCGTTCATCCGCTGTTCCAGAGCGTGATCGCCTATCAGGCGGCGCCGCCCGCCGCGGTCGCGTTCGGGGGGCTGGCGGCGTCTGTGCTGCCGCTCCCGGAAAGCGCGGCGAAGTTCGACCTCACCCTGGTCGTCAACGAGACGGAGCAGGGTTTCGACGCCGCGATCACCTATGCGCTCGATCTCTTCCAGCCGCAGACGATGGCCAATCTGGCGAGCCAGTTCCGCAGGCTGCTCGAAGCGGCCCTGGCCGAGCCCGATCGACCGGTGGCTCAGCTGCCGCTGGCCGACGAGGCGGTCATGGCGCGGCTGGTGGCGCAGAGCCGCCCGCGGCGGTCCAAGGGCGCGATCGACACGATTCCCGCGCTGTTTGCCCGGCAGGTCGCGTTGCAGCCGGGTGCGGAGGCGGTCCGCTTCGAGGCTGTGAGCCTGAGTTTCGCCGAGCTCGATCGGCGGGCGAACCGGCTGGCCCATGCGCTCATCAACTGGGGCGTCGGGCCGGGCCGGCCGGTGGCGGTGGTGCTCGGCCGTTCGGACGCCCTGGTGGTGGCGGCGCTGGGCATCATGAAGGCCGGCGGCGTCTACATGCCGGTCGATCCCGCCCATCCGGTCGAGCGCATCGCGGCGATCCTGAGCGGCGCGACGCCGGCCGTCGCGCTGGTCGATGGCGCCACGCACCATCTCGTCTCCCGGCAATGGCCGGCGCTGCTGAACGAAGCCGGAGACTGGAACGGCTTCAAGCAGCACGATCCCGGCGACGCCGACAGGCTCGGGCCGCTGACCGCGCAAGCGACGGCCTACATCATCCACACCTCCGGCTCGACCGGCCAGCCCAAGGGCGTCGCCGTCAGCCACGGCGCGCTCGCCACCCTGGCCGCGGCGCGGTTGGAGCATGACCCGGTCGGCCCGGGAGATCGCGTGCTGGCGACGCTCTCGGTCAGCTTCGACGTCTCGATCGGCCAGCTCGTCACGCCCCTGCTCAGCGGCGCGACCGTGGTCGTCGCGGGCGATGTCGCTGCCATGAGCGGCGAGGCGTTCTGGTCGCTGATGGCGCGCGAGGCGATCACGCATCTCAACTCCGGCCCCGCCTTCCTCGACGCGATGCTGGAGACCCCGCCGCCGCCGCTCGCCTTGCGGCGGCTGATGCTCGGCGGCGAGGCTTTCCCCGTGGCGCTCGCCAGAAAGCTGCGGGCCGCCTTGCCGCGCACGGAGATCGTCAACGTCTACGGCCCGACGGAGACCTGCATCGACGCCACAGTCCATCGCTACGACGGCACGGAAACGGGCGCGACGCTGCCGATCGGCAAGCCCATGCCGGATTACCGGGCGATCGTGCTCGACGAGGCGATGCAGCCCGTCCCGGCCGGGGTCGTCGGGGAGATTTTCATCGGAGGGCCGGGCCTCGCCAGCCATTATCACGGTCTTGCGCAGGAAACCGCCGCGCGCTTCCTGCAGGACCCGTTCGGCGCGCCGGGGGAGCGGCTCTACCGCAGCGGCGATCTCGCGCGCCTGAACGCCGCAGGCGAGATCGAGTTTCTGGGCCGCGCCGACCAGCAGGTGAAGATCCGCGGCTTCCGCATCGAGCTCGAGGAGGTGGCGGCGGCCCTGCGCAGTCACCCCGCCATACGCTCCGCCGTGGCGGTGACGCGCAAGCGCGGCGACGAGACCTGCATCGTCGCCTATGCCGTCCCTGCCGACGAGGGCGCGGCGGCGATCTCGGATTGGCGGGCTCATGTCGAGGCGCGGCTGCCGCATTACATGACGCCTTCGGCGCTGGTCTTGGCGCCGGCCCTGCCGATGACGGTCAACGGCAAGCTCGATATCGCCGCGCTGCCGGAGCCTGCCGGCATGGACGCCATGGACTCGTCGCGCACGCCGCCGCGCGATGCGCGCGACGCCGCTTTGGTCGCGATCTGGGCCGCGCTGCTTCAGGTCGCGCCGATCGGGATCGACGATAATTTCTTCCGGCTCGGCGGCCATTCGCTCCAGGCCCTGCGGCTGGCCGCCGCCTGCAAGGCGCAGCTGCAGATCGAGCTGCCGATCGCCGCGATCTACCGCCACCAGACCATCCGCGCCCTGTCGGACGCCATCGCCTCCGGCAAGGCGCTGCAGCCGCGCGGACCTTTGGTGCAGCTTGGGCGAGGGGAGGGCAGGCCGGTCTTCTGCTTCCACCCCGTCGGCGGCGCCTCCTTCGGCTATATCGGCCTGGCCGAAGCGCTCGCAGGCCGCAGGCCGGTCTATGGCGTCCAGGCCTCGGGTCTGGAGGCCGGCGAGCCGCTGGCCGAGACGGTCGACGCGATGATGGAGGATTATCTCGCCGCCATCCGGGCGGTGCAGCCGGTCGGCCCCTACGCGCTGATGGGCCATTCCTTCGGCGGGCTCGCCGCCTTCGAGATCACCCGCCGGCTCGAAGCCGTGGGCGAGACGGTGGACCGCCTCGTCCTGCTCGACACCTCCGCCGCCGGCGAGCCCTGGACGATGGAGATGGCGCAGTACACGGCGCACCGCATCGTCAGGCTGGAACGCGAGCGCAGCGGCTCCACCGCCCCGATCGATCCCGAGCAGGAGCGGCGCGTCGCCGCCATCGTCGCCAACAACATGCGCCTGTCGGAAGCCTATGCGCCCGCCAAGATCGCGACGCCGATGATCTATCTGCTGGCGCGGCGCGGCGATCTGCCCGCGGATGGCCGCCGGGCATTTTGGGAGGCGATGAGCGAGCGGCCCTTGCCCTATCCGCCGCTGGATTGCGACCATTACGCGGTGCTCAACCGCGACAACGTCTCGAAACTGGCGTCGCTGTTCGAGCCGGATTGAGTGCGCCGGGCCGCGCCGGCGCTCAGTCGCTCAGCAGGCTTTGACGGAACCGCGAACCGGCCAGCACCGGTTCCGCGACCGCGACGGCGGAGCCGGCAACCGCATCGGGAGCGGCCCGGGCGGTTCGGCGCGCAGGGGCCGTGACATGGGCGCCCCCGAGCGGCCCCCGCAGCCCGGCCACGGGGACATCGCCGCTGGCGAGGTCGATGACGACGTCGACGCGCAGATTGATCGGCAGGCGCGCATCCGGCGGCAGCGCCACCATCACGTCGAGCACGCGCGCATCGCGCTTCTCGGTCGGCGAATCCGACGAGATCGTCTTGGCGCCGAGACGCGGGCTGATCCGCTCGACCCGGCCGATCAGCGTCCGCCCGTCGAGCGCGGGAGCCGTGATCCTGGCGCTCTGGCCGATGCGCAGCGCGGCGATGTCGTTCTCGTCGATCTGCGTGCGGACCGAAAGCCTGGAAATATCGGCGATCTGCACCACCGGCATGACGGTCTGCGTCGAGATCGCTTCGCCGGGCTCGCGGTTGCGCCGGAGCACGATGCCGTCCGTGCTGGCGCGCACATAGGATTTCGCCAGCGCCGCGCGCGCCTCCGCCAGCTGGTTTTCGGCCAGGCTGACCTCCGCCCGCGCCGCCTTGATCTCCTCGGGCCGCGAGCCCTGGCGCAGGATGGCGAGGCTGCTCTGGGCGGCGCTGCGCCGTTCCTTGGCTGCGGTGAGGCTGTTGCCGGCGGCGTTGAGCGCCTCCGAGGACACCGCGCCCTCCCGCACCAGCCGCTGCCGGCGGTCGAACTGCGCCTGGAGCAAGGTCATATTGCCCTCCTCCTCGCGCAGCTGCGCTTCCGCCTTGCGGATCTCCTCGGCGCGCGGCCCGGCCTCGACCAGTTTCATCTGCGCCGTCTTGATCGCCAGCGTCGCTTCCGCCTGGGCCACGCGCGCCTTCAGATCGTCGTTGACGATCTCGGCCACGATGTCGCCGCGGCGGACGCTGTCGCCCTCCCGCACCCGCACGCTGGCGAGCACGCCCGGCATCAGCGTCGCCAGCTCGACCGTGCCGGCGCTCGGCTCGACGACGCCCAGCCCCGCTGCCACCAGCCGGCGGGCGCCGCCGGATTGGCCGTTCAGCGCATGGGTTTGGCCCGCGCCGCTGCCGGCCGGTTCGCTCCGCAGGGCGGCGTAGCCGCTCGCGATCAGGATCAGCGCCAGCCCGACGCTCGCCGACGCCTTGCGTTGCGGGGTCATGAACTCAACTCCGGAAGAGGGCGCGCGGACGAGCCGGCGGCCACGGCGTGCGAGCCGACCACAAGCCCGTCCTCGATCGTGACGGCGCGGTCGACCTGGTCGTGCAGGCGCTGGTCGTGCGAGACCACGACGACGACCCGGCCCCGCTCATGGGCGAGCCGGCGCAGGGCCGCGACCACAATGGCGCCGTTGACCCCGTCGAGCGCCGCCGTCGGCTCGTCGGCGAGGATGATGTCGGGCTCGTTCATCAGCGCGCGGGCCACGGCGACGCGCTGCCGCTGCCCGCCCGACAGCTGGCCCGGCTTGAACTCGGCCCGGTCGCTCAGGCCGACCTCGTCCAGCATGGCGCGCGCGGCCCGCTCGGATTCGCGGCGCTCCACGCCGCGGATGTCGAGCGGTATGGCGACGTTCTCCCAGGCGGAGAGGGTCGGGAACAGGTTGAAGAACTGGAAGATGAAGCCGATCCGCCGCAGCCTCAGCTGGCGCAGCGCGGCCGCGGACGCGCCCGACGTCGATTCGCCGCAGATGCTGACGCGCCCGAGATCGGGCGTCTTCAGCGCGCCCATCAGCTGCAGCAGCGTGGTCTTGCCGCTGCCGGACGGCCCGCGGATCATCAGCACCTCGCCGGGACGGGCGACGACGCTGACGCCACGCAGCGCATGGGCGCCGGTCTCGGCTTTGCCATACCAGAGCTGCGCCGCCTCGACGCGGACGGACCGGTCGCTCCCGCTCATCGAAACACGCTCGTCGGATCGATCGTCATCAGCTTGCGGATGGCGATCAGCGCCGAGAGGCTGCACATCAGCAGCGCCGCCACCGCGAGAAGCCCGAGCACGCCTGGAGTGAGCAGGATCGCGGCCGGGGAATTGCGCGCCCCGGCGGCGATCAGCAGGGCGATGAGGGCGGCGACGCCATAGCCCGCCGCGCCGCAGATCAGCGCCTGCTTGACGACGATGGCGTTGAGATAGCCATTGCCGGCGCCGATGGCGCTGAGCGTGGCGTATTCGCCGATGCGCTCCAGCGTCGCCGCATAGAGCGTCTGCGCGACGATGACGATGCCGACCAGCGCCCCCAGCGAGGCGCCCAGGATGAGGGCCGAGCCGGCCCCGGTGGTGAAGATCCAGTAGTCGCGGCTTTTGACGGCGAAGGCCTCGGTCGTCATCACGTCGGTATTGGGGGCCGCTTCCTGCAGCCGGGCGACCAGCGGCGCGATCGGCGCGCGCGGCTGCGCCTTGACCAGGATATAGCTGGCGTCGCCGTCGAGCACGTCGGTGTAGCGCAAGGCGTTGTTGTAGCTGGTGAAGACATAGGGCGCCTGGGTGAAGGTCCGCGCGCCCCGGGTGAAGCCGGCGACGATGGCGCGGCGGCCCGAGATCTCGACGCTGTCGCCGATCGCCGAGACGCCGAGCTTGGCGGCGTAGAGCCGGTCGATCATCACCGTATTGGGCGCCGACAGCGCCGTTACGGAACCCTCGACGACGTTCCACGGGCCGGCCAGCCCGGCGACCGGATCGAAGCCGACGATGATGACGAGCTGCGTCCCGCCCTGCGGCCGGCGCCAGTTGACGAAACGCACGATGTGCCGGCTGGCCGCGGCGACCCCCGGTGTCTTCAGCGCCTGGAAATACGTCCGCTGCGGCAGGATGGCGGATTGGTCGACATTGGTCGTGCCGCGCGGCACGAGCCAGACATCGGCTCTGGAATGACGCACCAGACCGGCGGTGGTGTCGGCGAAGCCCATCAGCATGCCCGCCTGGATCGCCATCAGCACCACCGAAAAAATGATGCCGATCAGCGTCGCGCCGAAACGCACGGGATCATGGACGAGGTTGCGCCAGGCGATCAGCGTCGTCATTCGCGCCGCCCTGGACGCGCCGCCGCGACGAGGTCGGTCCCTCCCTTGAGCCATGGCGCGGCGGCAGACGACACAGAGACGCTCCCAATTCTGACGTTGCCTTCTCCTAGCCTGATCATGGTAAATTTCATGCTAACCAAACGTCAGCGCCGACAGTGTTTGGCGAAAGCGGCGGGGCATTCGCAAGCGAGCGTCACCGCCGGGCCGCCGCGTCGTCGCGGCCGGGTCCCGACAGTCCGCGCCCCAGCGCGACGTTCAGCGCGATGTATTGCAGCGCCAGATCGCGCCGCGACTGCGCCAGGGCCGATTGCGCGTCATAGAGCTGGCGCTCGGCGTCGAGCATCTCGAAGACCGAGGACAGCCCCTCCCGGACGGGGGAGGGGGCGCGCTCGGCGCTGCGCCCCGCCGCCTGCACCCGCGCCTGCGTCCGCGCCAGCGCAGCCGCCTCGCGGCGATAGGTCACCAGCGCGTTCTCGACCTCTTCCACGGCCGTCAGCACCGCGGCGCGCCAGGCGGCCTGCTTCTCATGGGCGCGGGCGACGGCGATCTTCACATTGGCGTAGAGCCGGCCGCCGTCGAAGATCGGCAGCTTCAGCTGCGGCCCGAAGGACCAGGTCGTCAGATTGCCGCTCGCGGCGTTGGTCTTGACGTAGGAAGGGGTGATCGAGCCCGACAGGGTCACCGAGGGAAACAGCTGCGACCAGGCGAAGCCGATATCCGCCAGGCTGCCGAGATACTCCTGCTCCGCCCGCCGGATGTCGGGGCGGTTGCGCAGCAGATCGGCCGGCGCCCCGGCATCGGCCGTAAAGCTCGGCGTCGGCTGCGTCGCGGCCTTGTCGAGCAACGGCGTCAGCGTGGCCGCCGGCTGCCCGGTCAGCGTGGCGATGCGATGCGCTGCGCGCCTGAAACTCGCCTCCTGCAGGGGCTGGCTCGCCTCCACCATGCGCACCGCCTCCTCCGTGCGCGAAACCTCGAGGCCGGAGGAGACGCCCTCCTGCCGCAGCCCGCGCGTCAGCGCCAGGGTGCGCCGGCGCGATGCGACGGTGCGGGCGGTGATCGCCGCGAGTTCCTGCTGATAGCGCGCCTCGACATAATTCGTCGCCAGCGCCGAGATCAGCGCCAGCCTTGCGACCTCGGCGCCGGAACGCGCCGCATCGCGCGCCGCTTCGGCCGAGTCGATCTGCGAACGCACCTCGCCGAAGAGATCGACCAGCCAGCTGGCGGAGAGCTGATAGCCGGACGTCCGCTCCGTGCTTCTCTTCTCTCTCATCTTGCCGATTTCGCGGGTCGCCACGCTCGAGGCGCCCAGCGTCAAGGCGGGGATGCCGCCAGCGCCGGCCGAGGCGATGCCGGCTTCGGCCGCAGCGAGTCGGGACTGCGCCTGCCGGATGTCGAGATTGCCGTCCAAACCCTGCTCCAGGATCTGGTCGAGCGTGGCGTCCCTGAAAGCCCGCCACCACTGCGCCTGCGCGTCGGCTGCGGGCCGGGCGAGGCTGCCCGTGGTCTCCGAGTAGGCCGCGGGCAAGGGCGCGGCGCCCTGTTGCGGCATTTGCGGCCCGAAGGTGCAACCGGTCAGCGCCGCGAGCGCGATGAGGCCGATCTTGCGCATCCGAACCTGTCCCCCGGGGCGCACCGCCCGCGGGCGGATGGCGGGCGCGGTGACGCGACTGACCTGATCAATGCCGGGAAGATCACAATGAAACGTTAACCATACGGAAGATGACGGCCGTTACGTCAGAATAGGGTAGGCCGCGCAGGGGCCGGCCGGTCGCGGGCGGATCGCGAGCGCAGCGGAATAGCCTTTGGGCGCATCGAGCCCCGCCAGCCGCCAGCCGGGCCCGACATCGTCCGCCTCGCCGCCGACGAATTCGGCGATGGCGTCGCCCGCGTCGCGGCGGATCTGAAAGCGCCTGGGATCGCGCGCCAGCCCGGTGCCGAGCGCCTTGACCAGCGCTTCCTTGAACACCCACTGCCGGAAGAAGCCCGTGACACGCTCCGCCGGATCGCAGGCGCGAACCGCCGCTCTTTCCGCTTCGGTGAAGATGAACCGGCCGAGCGCGTCGAAATCGAGCCCGGGCCGGTGGCGCTCGACATCGACCCCGATCTCGCAATCCTGCGCCATGGCGACGAGGACGAGATCGTCCGAATGCGAGATGTTGAAGGCGATGCCTCCCGCCCCCTCGAGCCGCGGCTTGCCATGGCTGTTGCGCGCAAAGCGCAGCGAGCCCGCCGGCTTGCCCGTGGCGGCCGCGAGCAGGCTGCGCGCCAGGCCGCGTCCCAGCACGAACCGGTCGCGATCCGCCTGCCGGCGCAGGCGCCGCAGCTGGGCGCGCTCGTCCTGCGCCAGCAGGGCGGCGTAATCAGGCAAGGCCGGCGCCGCTTCGGACACCGATTGCATGACGATCACGGGCTGTGTCGGCGTCCCCGTCAGGCTCATCGCCTGTCCTCCGTCTCGGCCGGGGCCCAGCTGCGCAGGCGCATCGCCTTGAAACGGTCGATCTGCTCGACGGCCGAGCGCCCGGCTGTCGGCGCCATCAACAGGCTCGATTGCTCCGCGCCGACGAAGCGGGCGCAGACATGGCGGTGGCTGGCATAGACCGCGCCGAGCGCTTCGTAGATGCGCGCATGCTTCTCCGGCTGGCGCTCCCGCAGCCGGTCGATCGTCGGGCGCAGCCGCTTCATCTGCCCGACCAGATGGCGGTGATCGCCGGAGAGGAGCCCGCTGAAGCCGCGCGGCAGGAACGGGCTTTCCATGCCGACGCGCACGACCTCGCGATAATAGGCCTCGGGAAAATCGCCGGTGAGCTCGAGCGAGACGGCGCTGGCCGACAGCAGCGTCGCCGACAGCCCGGCCGCCTCTCCCATGCGCGCCGTGTCGCCGCCGAGATCGGCCTGTTCCATCGCGTTGAGCGCGAAGATCATGCCCTGGCTCAGCGCCGCGAAGATCTGGTGTCCTCTGATCCAGCGCTTGCCGGCGTGATCGGTCGGGGCCGGCTCCTCCCGCCGCGCCAGGCCAAGCGGCGCTGCGGCCTGGCTCCCGAGCGCGGCTGCGAGCGTCTCCTGCAGCGCGCCCGCCAGAACGGCGAGCCGCTCGTCGGACAAGGCGGTCGGCGTCTCCGCGAGATCGCGCTCCAGGATCAGCAGGCTCTTGAACAGACCGAGCAGGAAGGCCTCGCCGGGCGCTGCATCCACCCGCCGGATCCGGAAGAACTCGTCATGCGTGTCGATATCCGCAGGCTGCTTCGTATCGACCAGATAGGCTCCATGGCTGCGGCGCCCCCTGGGCGCGCAGGGAAGCCGCGCGCCGAGCGCCGCCATGGCGCGGCCGTAGCGGGAGCGCGGCCGGGCGCAATCGCGGCGGCAAACATCCAGCACGGATTCGGGAATGGAGGCGATCAGCCCCTGCCGGTTCGGAATGTCCTGCGGCTCCGGCAGGGCGAGGATCGGCACTCCATGCCGGCTGGCGGCGATGGGAGATTGGCTGCGAGCCGGGTGCAACCGCGCGCTCGATCCACCGGCGGAGCCGCGCCGAGGGTCGGCGGGCTGCTGTTGAGACGGCTGTACTGCCGCGAATTCGGTCGAATAGTGCTGCGATAACATGAGAAAAACCCCAGATAGACAGGCGTGTCCTTGGGGCAACGCGAGTTAAATACGCATAAATCTGACGTAACGGCGTGTCTGTAAGGCAAATGATGCAATGCGGCGATGCGTCGATATTCGACGAGTGCTTTCACGCTTCGTGAACCATCGTCGCGAGCCCGCTGAGAGGATGAACGGGAATCGGCAGACGTTGCGGGGTTGACGGCTGAAAACCAGCCATGCCTTTAAGGCAGTATGAGATTGCATTTGTCTTGGTCTTTGCGATCGGCGACAAACCGGCTTCTTCAACAGACGATGGATCGCCCCGTGACGCTGAAGGCCCGCCTCCTGCAATGGCATCGCTGGCTCGCGCTGGCATTCGCCTTGCCCCTCGCCATCGTCATCGTCACCGGTCTGATCCTGTCCTTCGAGCCTCTGGCTCAGCAGGCGTCGCTGCCGCAGCCCCTGTCGGGCGAACGCCTGCTGGCGCTGCTGGAGCGTCACGACCCGGCCGGCCGCGCGACCAGCCTGTCGCTGCGCCCCTATGAGAACCGCATGGCGATCGGGCCCCTGGCGATCGATCTGGCGACCGGGGAGGCGGCTCGCGACAGATGGTCCTGGTCGGCCCTGCTGCGGACGAGCCGTGGGCTGCACGAGCATCTGTTGCTGGGCCAAAGCTGGATCGTCATCGCCTCGACGGTCGCGATGCTCGGGCTGGTCGGACTCGGCCTTGCCATGGGCTGGCCACGGCCGCGCAACACGCTGGGCGGCTGGCACGGGGTTGCGGCCTGGGCGGCGCTGCCGCTGGTTCTGTTGGTGCCGCTGACCGGCCTCGCCATCTCGTTTGGCATCGGATTGCCTTCCGCCGCGCCGCCGCCGGCGCAAGGCACGCCGCCCGCGCAAGTCGCGCCACTGCGCCAGGCGGTCGCCATGCTCGTGCGCGACCATCCGGCGGAGGCGATCGTCGCCGTGAGGCGGCGCGGGCCGCGCCTGATCGCGACGCTTTACGAGCATGACCGGCTGCGGGCTTTCGTCGTCGAACCGGCGGGGCTGGCGCCGCTGCCGACCAACTGGCCGCGCGCGCTGCATGAGGGCAACTGGCACGCCCTGCTGGGCTCCGGCGCCAACGGGCTGGCTTCGATCGTCTTCACCGGCCTCTGGCTGACCGGGCTGCTGATCTGGCTGCGGCGCAAGACACGCAGGCGGCAGCGGCAGCGCATGGCCTGACGGCTCGCAAGCGCGCGCTGCTCATCCCCGCGGCGCGACCCCGCCTCTGCTCGTTTAGGGGTCGAGCCCCGGCAGGCTTTGCGCTAACCTCGCGCTCGGAGAAGCCGACGCAGAGCGGCGTGAAACAGCGGATCGACACGCCGCAGCCCGGGAGAGTTTCGTCGCGATGAGCGAGCCTGATACGCTGGGCCGGACGGTCCAGCCTTTCGACCACCCGGGGCGCGGCGCCAGGCGCGCCAGGGCGACGCCCAAAGGACGGCAGATCGACCCGGCGGCGCAGGCGCAGATCGAGACCCTGCTGGCCGGCCGCCAGCTGAGCCGCGACCTGCTGATCGAGCATCTCCACCTGATCCAGGATCGCTACCATCAGATCTCGGCGGCGCATCTGGCGGCGCTCGCCGATGCGATGCGGCTGTCCTTCGCCGAAGTCTTCGAGACCGCGAGCTTCTACGCGCATTTCGACATCGTCAAAGAGGGCGAGCCGGCCATCCCCGCGCTGACGATCCGCGTCTGCGACAGCCTGAGCTGCGCGCTCCAGGGGGCCGACGCGCTGCTCGCGCAGCTGACGCAGCAGGCGGGGCCCGGTCTGCGCGTGGTCCGCGCGCCCTGTCTCGGCCAATGCGACCAGGCGCCTGCCGCGGCCATCGGCCATCATTGCGTCGAACGGGCGACTGTGGCGCGCGTAGAGGCCGCCATCGCCGCCGGAGAGCGGGAGCCTCGTCTGCCGGACTACATCGCCTATGACGCCTATCGCGCAGCGGGGGGCTATGCCCTGCTGGAGAGCCTGCGCACAGGCCTGCGCAGCGTCGAATCGATCCTTGCGCCGCTCGACGAATCCAGCCTGCGCGGGCTCGGCGGAGCCGGGTTCCCCACCGGCCGGAAATGGCGCGCCGTCAGGGCCGAGCCCGGCCCGCGCCTGATGGTGGTGAATGCCGATGAGGGCGAGCCCGGCACCTTCAAGGACCGGCATTACCTGAACAGCGACCCGCATCGCTTCCTCGAGGGCATGCTGATCGGCGCGCATGCGGTCGAGGCCGAGGCGGTCTATCTCTATCTGCGTGACGAATATCCGACCGCGCGCGCGATCCTGCAGCGCGAGATCGCGATGCTTCCCGCAGGCGGTCCGACGATCCATCTGCGCCGCGGCGCCGGCGCCTATATCTGCGGCGAGGAATCGGCGCTGCTGGAGAGCATCGAGGGCAAGCGCGGCCTGCCGCGCCACAAGCCGCCCTATCCGTTCCAACGCGGGCTGTTTGGCCGGCCGACGCTGATC
>JBKBRD010000022.1:0-18295 GCA_046292405.1 Allobosea sp.
GGCAAGGCTGCGCCCTGGGGCGCCGGTCGTCGTGCTCACCTGGCGGGCCGCCGGCGCCGGCGCCGGCTGGGGCTGGCGCGTGGTCGGCAGCGTCGAGACCACCGTGCTCAAGCGTATGGAGGCTGCAACGCCGGGTCTCGCCGTCGATCCGCAATTCACCGGCACGCTGGCGCTGCGGAAACTCGCCCCGATCGTGACCAATCTCGCCGCGCCGCCAGATCGCTGGATCCGTCTGGAGGTCGCGCTGCTGCTGGATCAAAATCTTGCGGCCTCGGCCGATCCGCTCATCGGGGCGGTGACGGAGGACATTCTCGCTTTCCTGCGCAGCGTCACGGCCCAGCAATTGGAAGGCGCAGAGGGCCTGCGCAATCTGCGCGAGGATCTGAGCGAGCGCGTCGCCCTTCGTTCCAAGGGGGCCGTGCGCGACATCGTCATCGAAACGCTGGTCGTGCAATGAAACGCTGCGCGATCTCGCTGTTGTTGCTGCTCGCCGGAACCGTCGCCGCATCGGCCCAATCGCTCGGGCTCGACGCACTGCTCGCGCCGGGCGGCGCCTCGATCTCCGGCCGCATCGTCCAGATCGTCGCCCTTCTCACCATGCTGTCGGTCGCGCCCGGTCTGCTGATGATGGTGACGAGCTTCAGCCGTTTCGTCATCGCGCTCTCCTTCCTGCGATCGGGACTGGGGCTGCAAAGCACGCCGGCCAATCTGATCCTGATCAGCCTGGCGCTGTTCATGACGATGTTCGTGATGGCGCCGACCTTCGACAAGGCCTGGCAGGACGGCGTGCTGCCCCTGGTCCAGAACCGGATCGGCGAGGGCGAGGCCTATGCAAGGATCACTGCGCCCTTCCGCGATTTCATGCTGGCCCAGACGCGGCCTGCGGATCTGCGGCTGTTCTCCGACATCGCGCCGCCGGGCCTGCGCCCAACCGACCCCGTGGAGGCGGTCGATCTGCGCGTGCTGATCCCGTCCTTCATGATCTCCGAGCTGCGCCGGGCCTTCGAGATCGGTTTTCTGATCGCGCTGCCCTTCGTGGTCATCGACATGATCGTCGCGACGGTGGTGATGTCGATGGGCATGATGATGCTGCCGCCGACCGTGCTGTCGCTGCCCTTCAAGGTAATCTTCTTCGTGCTGATCGACGGCTGGAACCTGCTGATCGGCGGGCTCGTGCGCTCTTACAGCTGAGCGGCCGGCCTTGCGCGTCAGACGGTGAGCACGATCTTCGCCGCCGCGACCCGGCCGGAATCGATGTCGGCGAAGGCTTCGGCGCCATCCGCGAGCGCGCGCTGTTCGATCCAGCCCAGCGCGCCCAGCCGGTTTCCGGCCAGCGCCGCGACAGTCTGATTGAAATCGGCCGGGGTGTAGCAATAGACGCCGGCGAGCGTGATTTCCTGCAGTGTGATCTTGCGGATATCGAGGCCCGCCTGGCCGGGAAGCAGCCCGACATGGACGATGACGCCGCCCGGCCGAACCAGCCGGCAGGACGCCGCCCGCGTCGCATCGGCGCCGACGGCATCGATGACGAGGTCGATCGCGTTGTCGTCCGGCTCGTCCCGACCCGGCTCATAGGTCGTAAACCCGTCAGCCGCGGCGGTCGCGCGGCGCAGCGGGTTGGTCTCGCCGATCAGCACGTCGCCGGCCCCGAACAGCCGCGCCACCAGCGCCGCCGCCAGGCCGATGGCGCCGCCGCCCAAAACGACGACGCGGCAGGCCGCCAGCGGCTGGTGCAGCCTGGCCATGCCGGTGCGCACCGCATGCCAGGACACAGCCACCGGCTCGGCCAGCGCGGCATGCATGATCGGCATCGCATCGGGGATCGGCGTGAGGTTGCGCAGGGGGATGCGGACGAGCTCGGCGAAGGCGCCGGGACGCGGCGGCATCGAGATGATCTGGCGCGTCGGCGACAGGTGCCAGCGCCCCTCGATCGCATAGGGGCAGGCGGGGTCGACCACGAGCGGATTGATGGTGACGCGCTCCCCCGTCCGCGGACCGGTGGCGATGCGGCCCGCCGCCTCATGGCCGAGGATCAGCGGCGCGGGACGGCGGGCGTCGAAGCCGTGATAGGCGTGCATGTCGGAGCCGCAGATCCCCACGGCCTCGACCCGGACGAGCACCTCGTCGGCGAGCGGAGCGGGATCGGGCTCGTCGCGGAAGGCGAGGCTGTGGGGGCCGGTGTAGACCAGGGCTTTCATGCTGCTGCCGCTCTCATTTCGCCGTGAAGCCGCCATCCACCGTCAGCGTCTGCCCGGTGACATAGGCCGAGGCCGGCGAGCAAAGGAAGACGGTGGCGCCGGCGAGATCGTCGAGCGCGCCATTGCGGCCGATCGCGGTCTGGGCGGCGTTCCTGGCGGCGCGCGCTTCGTCGGCGAAAACGGCCGCCGTCAGCGGCGTCGGGAAGAAGCCCGGCGCGATGGCGTTGCAGGTGACGTTATGGCGCGACCATTCCTCGGCGATCGCGCGCGTCAGCTGCACGACGCCGCCCTTGGCTGCGCCATAGGGCGCGCAATCGGGGAAGGCGCGGTAGCTCTGCAGCGAAGCGATGTTGAGGATGCGGCCGAAGCCGCGCTCCGCCATGCCCGGCGCGAAGGCCTGGGTCAGCAGGAAGGGCGCGCGCAGATGCACCGCCATATGCAGGTCGAACCCCTCGGCGGTGACCTGCATGAAGGGCTGGCGCAGGTTGAGACCGGCGACGTTGACGAGAATGTCGATGGGCCGGTCGAGCCCCGCGCAAGCCTCGCCCAGCTGCGCGCCGGCCTCGGCCGAGGCCAGATCGGCCGCGATGATGTCGGCGGCTACGCCCTCCGCCTTCAGCCCTGCGGCGGCTTCGCGCAGCGCCTCCTCGCGCCTTGCGACGAGGACGAGATGCGCGCCAGCCAGCCCGAGCGCGCGGGCCATGGCGAGGCCGATGCCGCTATTGCCGCCGGTGACGAGCGCCGTGCGACCGCTCAGGTCGAAAAGCTGCGTGAGGCGGAACATCGTCAGATCTCCACGGGCGCGCCGAGATCGACATGCGAGCCGGCGGCGTATTTCGCCATCCGCGCATCGCTGGTGCGGGCATGGGCCTCCATCCCCTCCAGCCGCGAGATGCGGGCCGATACCGGCGCGATGCGCTGGCAGGCGGCGCGGTCCATGCGCTGCCAGGTCAGGGGCTTGAGGAATTTATGCACTGAGAGCCCGGCCGAATAGCGCGCCGCGAATTTGGTCGGGAGGATGTGGTTGGGGCCGGAGACCTTGTCGCCGAAGGCGACATTGGTCTCCTCGCCCAGGAAGAGCGAGCCGTAATTGCTGAGATTGGCGTGCCACCAGTCGAGATCGCCGCAATGCACTTCGAGATGCTCGCAGGCATAGCGATCGGACACCGCGACCATCTCCTCGCGGGTGTCGCAGAGGATGATCTCGCCATAGTCGCGCCAGGCGGCGCCGGCCGCGTCCCGCGCCGTGGGCGGCAGCGTCGCGATCAGTTCCGGCATCAGCCTGGCGACCTCGTCCGCGATCCGGCGCGACGAGGTGATCAGCCAGGCCGGGCTCTCATGGCCGTGCTCGGCCTGGCCGACGAGATCGGTGGCGACGATCAGCGGATCGGCGCTGTCATCGGCCAGAACGGCGACCTCGGAGGGGCCCGCGAAGACGTCGATGCCGACCTTGCCGAACAGCATGCGCTTGGCCTCGGCGACGAATTTATTGCCGGGGCCGACGATGATGTCGGCGGGCCGGCCGGTGAACAGGCCGAAGGTCATGGCCGCGATCGCCTGCACCCCGCCCAGACACATGACGATGTCGGCGCCCGCCACCGTCAGCGCGTAGAGCACATGGGGATGGATGCCCTGGCCCCGGAACGGGGCGGAGCAGGCGACGACGGTCTTGACCCCTGCCGCCTTGGCGGTGGCGACCGACATATAGGCCGAGGCGATATGGGCGTAGCGCCCGGTCGGCACATAGCAGCCGGCGGTGTTGACCGGCACCAGCTTCTGTCCGAGATGCAGGCCGGGCGAAATCTCCAGCGAAAAATCCTGGCAGGAAGCGCGCTGCGCCTCGGCGAAGCGGCGGACCTGCGCTGCGGCGAAGCTGATGTCGTCCTTGACGCCTTGCGGCACGTCGCGGATGCGCGCGGCGATGGCGGCCTTGTCAAGCACGATGGCGCCGTCCCATTTGTCGAGCTTCAGCGCGTAATCCTTCACCGCCTGCTCGCCGCCGGCCTCGATCGTGGCGAGCATCTCGGTGACGACCGCGCGCGCGGCGTCGGTTTCCGTCTCCGGTGTCTTGGTCGCGGTCTTCAGATGGGTGATGGCCATGGCGCTGTCCGCTTCGGATCGAATGGGGGTGGCGGCGGTGACGCCCTTGAGGGGAGCGTCACCGCTTCGGAGGACCGGAGTCAGGTCACTTCTTGTCGAATTCGGTGGCGAAGGCCTTCAGCTTGGCGTCGGCGGCCACGCGCTTCAGGAAATCGTCGGTGACATAGCTCTTCGCGTCGGGGTTGGACGGGATGGTGCCGACCTCGGTGATGAACTTGCCGATTTCGGAGAACCAGCCGTCGACGGTCGAGGCGCCGGAGGTCCGCGCCATCAGCTTCAGCTGCTCGTCGAGGCCGAAGGTCGGACGCAGGGCGAATTCCTCGTCCATGGCCTTGGGCGTCACTTCGAGCCCGCCCTGCTTGTAGAAGTCGAGCGCCAGCGTGCGCGCCTCGGCCGGGTTGGCCTTGGCCCAGGACCAGCCGCGCAGGAAGACGGCGAGGAATTTCGCGACGTCGTCGGGCCGCTCCTTGGCGAAATCGGCGCGCACGATCAGCGCGCCAGGCACGATCGCATTGGCGTCGGCGCCGGAGCAGAGATATTTGGCGTTGGCGCGCTCTTCGAGCGTGTAGGTGTTGGGCGCCCAGACTCCGGCGACATCGCCATTGTTCGAGGTGATCGCGGTGATGATCTGGGCCTGGCCGAGATTGACGAACTGCATGTCGTTGTTCTGCAGCCCGAATTTGCTCAGGCATTTGCGGGCCGCGTAATCCACCGTCGAATTGGTGGTCAGCAGCAGCTTCTGGCCCTTGAGCAGCTTCGGATCGGCCTTGATCGCGTCGAACTTGTCGCCGCGGACCATCATCGCATTGGTCTTCGACTCGTCATTGGTCAGGCCGATGGTGAGGATGTTGAAGCGCACCGCGCCCAGCACCGCCGGCACCGATCCCGTGCCGCCGACATCCCAGGATTTCGCGGCCGACGCCGCGATCTGCGGCGCGCCGGCGGGGAAGGTCGAGAAGTTGGGCGTCAGGCCGACATCCTTCCACCAGCCTTTCACCGTGGCGTAGTGGAAGGGCAGCGCCCAGTAGAGCGAGGGCTGGTAGCTGACGCCGATGGTCGTCTGGGCCTGGGCGGGCGAGGCCGCTGCGCAAGCGAGCGTGGCGGCGATGCCTAGTCCTGCAATCATGCGTTTCATTGGTCTCTCCCTGTTATCGTTAGCCCGGTCAAAAGCCTGTTCCGGCTCGCCCGGTTTCCCCTGCCTGCGCACGCGCGCAGGCGATGGTTTCGGTTGCCTCGCAGACGATGACCGCAACAAGGTCGCAATCCTCATCGGTCAGCGAGAGCGGCGTGCGGATGTCGCAGAGCCCGGCCAGGACGGCGTGGGTCTGCGCGAGCGGTCCCTGGTCGCCGGCATAGCGCCAGTTGCGCGGCGCGCTGGTGAAGCCGCGCTGCCGCCCGGCCCCGAACCATTTGATCGGCAGGCCGCGGTCGGCGCAGCGCCCGAGAAAGCCCTGGATCTCCGCCTCGTCGAAGCCGGCCAGCGAGAACTGGACGGATGTCGCGGAATAGCGCTCCTTCGCCGGCCGCTCGGGCAGCCGGACATGCTGGGACCGCGCAAGACCCTGGCCGATCCGGTCGTGGATCGCGTTCCAACGCGCGGCGCGGCGCGGCAGATCGTCGAGCTGCGGCCGCAGCAGCGCGGCGGCGAGCGCCGTCATCCGCATGCTGAAATTCGGCGTCGTCTCCTCCCAACGGGCGATCACCTCGGGAGCGGGCGCGCTGAGATGCTGGGCGTGCAGCATGTAGCTGCCGGAATGGAGGATGGCGCGCGCGGCGCGGTCGGGATCGTCGAGCACGAGAAAACCGCCTTCGCCGGCGTTCAGATGCTTGTAGGTCTGGGCGCTGAAGGCGGCGGCGGCGCCGAACGTTCCGATGGTGCGGCCGTTCCAGGCGGCGCAGAGCGAATGGGCGCAGTCCTCGACCAGCAGCAGGCCGAGCTCGTCACAGGCCGCCATCACCGCATCCATGTCGGCGATATGGCCGCGCATATGCGACAGCAGCAGCACCCGCGCGCCGGAAGCCCGCGCCTTGCGCCTGAGATCGTCGCAATCGATGACGTAATCCGCGCCGATCTCGACCAGCACCGGCCGGCCGCCGGCGTGCAGGATGGCGCCGGGCACGGGCGCGAGCGTGAAGCCGTTGACCAGCACGGGCTCGCCGGGTTGCACGTCCAGCACCTTCAGCGCCAGGCAGAGCGCGGCGCCGCCGGAATTCACGGCGACGCAGTAGCGCCGGCCGATGAAGGCGGCGAATTCCTGTTCGAGCAGGGCGACGTCGTTCTGGTCCGCGCCCAGCTCGCCATAGCGGAACAGCCGGCCCGAGCGCATCAGCGCGCCGGCGCGGGCAATGCCGGCCTCGGGGATCGGCTCCGGCTCGGTCAGGTCGCGCTGGAGCCGCGGCAAAATGGCGAGGTCAGACCCCATGGGCGCCCTTCTCCTCGCGCAGCGACTTCCAGATCTGGGTGCGCAGATGCACGAAGGATTCGAGATCCATCACATCCTCGATCCGCTCGTGGCGGTCCCAGTTCTCGGCCTGGCGGACCGAACGGATATCGAGCACTTCCTTGATGCGGCCGGGGCGGCGGGTCATGATCGCGACGCGGTCGGCGAGATAGACCGCCTCTTCCACCGCATGGGTGATGAACAGCACGGTGCGCGGGTTGACCCGCGCCAGCCGCACCAGCTCCTCCTGCATCACCACGCGGGTCTGGGCGTCGAGCGCCCCGAACGGCTCGTCCATCAGCAACACTTCGGGATCGAGCACATAGGCGCGGGCGATGGCGACGCGCTGCTGCATGCCGCCCGAGAGCTGGTGCGGGAAGGCCTCGGCATGGCTTTCGAGGTTCATCAGCTTGAGCGCGCCGGCCACCAGCCCGTCACGCTCCTGCCTGGGCAGGTTCTTGTTGCGCAGGCCGAGCTCGATGTTCTCGCGCACCGTCTTCCACGGAAACAATGCGAATTGCTGGAAGACCACGGCCCGGTCCGGGCCAGGCTCCCGCACCGCCTTGCCGTTGACGCTGACAGTGCCGGCGCTGGGCGGTTCGAACCCGGCGACCATGCGCAGGCAGGTGGTCTTGCCGCAGCCGGAGGGGCCGACGATCGCGACGAACTCCCCGTCGGCGATCTCGAGATTGATGTCGTCCAGCGCCTTGACCCCGCCGGTGGCCGGCCCGAAGACCTTGTCGACCTTGTCGAAACGGATCGTTCCCATCGTCAGCGTCTCCTAGGCCGCCAGGCCGCGGCGGCGGCGCAGCCAGGCTTCACCCTGCCGCAACATCACATCGATCAGCATGCCGACCAGCCCGATCGCGACCATGCCGGCCATCACCGTGGGGGTGGCGACATTGGCCTGCGCCTGCACCATCATGAAGCCGACGCCGGCGGCGGCCACGATCAGCTCCGCCCCGACGAGCGATTGCCAGCCGAGCCCGGCGGCGACGCGCAGGCCGGAGACGATCGAGGGCGTGGCGGCCGGCAGCAGGATCTCGACGATCATGCGCAGATGGCCGGTGCCGAGCATCCGCGCCGCCTCGATCAGCCGCGGCTCGACGAAGCGGGCGCCGCGATAGGCGTTGATCAGGCAGGGCGGGAAGGCGCCGGCGAAGATGATCAGGATCGGCCCGCCGATGCCGACGCCGAACCACAGCGCCGCGAAGGGGACCCAGGCGATCGGCGCGATGAAGCGCAGCGCGTCGAACAGCGGCGTGACGATGTCGTCCAGCAGCCGAAACCACCCCATCAGCAGGCCCAGCGGCACGCCGATCAGGGCGGCGAGCAGCACGCCATAGGCGTAGCGCTGGAAGCTGGAGGCCAGATGCTGCGGCAGGGTGGCGCCCGCAAACGGCGTGGTCAGCAGATGGACGAAGCGCGTGAGCACGTCGAGCGGCGAGGGCAGGAACTGGCGCGGCACGATGCCGAAGGCCGAAAGCCCGGCCCAGAGGCCGATGAAGAGGGCGAGCCCGAGCGCGCCCCAGGCCAGTTTTTCGCTCATGCGCAGGGGAAGCGTCTGCATCGGCTCAATCCCGCCCCGCCACGTTCCAGGCCAGCGCCCGGCGTTCGGCCAGCCCCAGCGCATAGGTCGTGGCCCAGCCGAGCACGCCGACGGTCGCCATGCCGACGAGGATCATGCCGGGATAGATGTCCTGCTGAGCCATGTTGAGGACGAAGCCGATCCCGGCCAGCGCGCCGACCAGTTCCGCCGCGACCAGCGTGGTCCAGGAGGCCTGAAGCGACAGGCGCAGGCCGGTGAAGATCATCGGCGCGGCGGCCGGGGCGATCACTTCGGTGATCATGCGCCAGCGCGGCGTCCCCAGCATCTGCGCGGCCTCGATGATCGGCCGGTCGATGTTGCGGACCCCGGCATAGGCGTTGATCACCGAGGGCACGAAGGCGGCGAACCAGATCACCATGATCTTGGCGCCGTCGCCGAGGCCGAGCCAGAGGATGGCGAGCGGGATCCAGGCCAAAGGCGGGATCGGGCGGATGATCAGGAAGACCGGGTTGATAGCGGCCTCGGCCCGCCGGTCCCAGCCCATCCACAGGCCAAGCGGCACGCCGGTGGCGATGGCGACGAGAAAACCCATCACCACGAGCTTGACGCTCTGGAAGGCATGAGCGGCCAGCCCGCCGCCGGCATAGCCGCGCGTCGCGATCTGGTTCAGCGACAGCCAGAAATCGGCAGGCGAGGGGAAGCGGCCGGGCGAGACCAGGCCGGTCGCCGTGGTCACGAGGAACCACAGCAGCAGCGCCATTGCCACCGAGGCAAGGCTGACCCATCCCCGTCTTCCGATCATGGCGTTTCCCGATGCGCTTTTCTTGCTGAAAGCGCTTTCACACAAGCTTCCAGATGCGCGTCTGTTTGTCAAGCTGGACGGAGAAGCCAGATGTTTTCCAGTGATTGCGCTTGCAAAACCCGTATATTCTCGCCTAAATCCTATGAAAGAAATTTCAGCGGGGAAGTCGTTGTGGCGGCAGGGCGCGTCAAGCTGAGCGATGTGGCGCGAGACGCCGGCGTCTCTGCGGCGACCGTCTCGCGGGCGATCGCCCAACCCGATCTCTTGTCTCCGGAAACGCTGGCGAAGGTCAGGGCCAGCGCCCTTCGGCTGGGCTATCTGCCCGATGGCGCGGCCCGCGCGCTGGCGTCGGGCCGGTCCATGACGATCGGCGCGATCGTGCCGACGCTGGACAGCGCGATTTTCGCGCGGGCCCTGCAGGCGATGCAGGCGACATTGGCCCAGGCCGGCTATCTGCTGCTGGTGGCCTCGCATGAGGCGAGCCCGGCGGCCGAGACCCAGGCGGTGCGGGCGCTGCTGGGGCGCGGCGTCGACGGGCTGATGCTGGTGGGGGCCGAGCGCGCGCCGGAGACGACGGCTCTGCTCAAGGCGTCCGGCCTTCCCGTCGTCCTGACCTGGTGCGGCGACGGCCATTTCACCGCCGTGACCATCGACAATGCGCTGGCCGGGCGCCTCGCCGCAACGCATCTGCTGAAGCTCGGGCATCGGCGCATCGGCATGATCACCGGGCATCTGCAGTTCAACGACCGGCAGCGGGCGCGGCTGGCCGGCGCCCGCGCGACCCTGGCCGAAGCCGGTCTCGGCCTGCCCGATTCCCTGGTCGTCGAGCAGGCGCTGACACTGGCGGGCGGCCGGGCGGGATGCGCGATGCTGCTCGACCTCGACGACAGGCCGACCGCGCTGATCGGCGGCATCGATCTCTTCGCCATCGGCTGCCTGGAGGAGGCCCATGCCCGCGGCATGACCGTGCCGCGCGATCTCAGCGTCGTCGGGATCGATGGGCTCGACATGTCGGCCCATGTGTCGCCGGCGCTGACCACGGTCCATGTTCCCACCGGGCGCATCGGCAAACTCGCGGCGCAGACCTTGATGGCGCTAGTGGCGCGCAGCCCGGTCCAGCCGGAGACGATGCTGCCGGTCGAGCTGATCGTGCGCCGATCGTCGCAGGCGCTGCAGATCAGCGCGTCTCCGACTGCGACGGCATCTGCGCCAGTCGCCTGAATTCCGCGAGATCGCGGATCATGAGCCGGCCGCGCCCCAGCGCGATCACGCCATCGCGTTTCCAGCGCTGCAACTGCCGATTGACCGTTTCCCGGGTGACGCCGGTCAGCGAAGCCAGCTCCTCCTGCGAAGCATGGACCTCCTGGCCGTAGTCGATCGCCAGCAGCAGGATGCGCCGCGCCAGCCGCTCCGCCGCCGGCAGGAAGGCTGTCTCCTCCATGCGGCCGATGACATCGCGCAGCCGGGCGCAGAGCAGCGTGATCACCTGCTGAGAGATGGCAGGCTCGCGCGCCAGCAGGCCGAGGAAATCCTGGCGCGGCAGAAAGACCAGGTCGGTCTCTTCGAGCGCGACCGCGTCGGCGGTGCGCGACTGGCCGTCGAGCAGGGCGATCTCGCCGAAGACATCGCCCGCGCCGATGACGTTGAGCGTCATGTGCTGGCCCTGATCGTCGGTGCTGCCGATGCGGATCTGGCCGCTGCGAATGGCGTAGAGCCCGTCGCTGGGATCGCCCTTGAGAAACAGAACCTGCCGGGCGGCGAGATGGCGATGCCGGCAGATCACCGCGATCTTCTCGAGCGCCTCCCGCGCCAGACAGCCGAAGAACGGGTTGGCCGAGAGCAGGCTGACGAGCTGGCGCGGGTCGTTCCTCATCACTGGCGTCCAGACCGGTCGTCGCCGCGAGCCATGAGGACAACTGTGACCCGGCGCACAGACCATGGCAGGCATTAGGCGCAGAACCGGAGCCCTCGGCCGGTCGCGAGCGCAAAGGGCGCTCCGGCGCGAGCCGATCCGATTGGGAGTGCCACCATGCTCCACCATCCCGAAGCTGACAACAGAGCGACTGTCCCGGCAGCGCTGGAACAGCAACGCGAGCGCGTGACCATCGCGGCAGGCGGCGAAAGACCGTTGCTGGCGCGGCTCACGCGCGTGGTCCTGACGCTGCGTCTGCGCGTTGTCCGGCGCGGGGCGAGACCCGAGGCCGGTTACGCCCAGGCCTCTCCGGACGACCACACCTTGAACGACATCGGCGTGCTGCCGATGGAGGCGATCGATTGGGGGCCGCCGCCGCCCCGTCGCAGGTCCGAAATCCGGGCCGATCGCTAGCCAGAAGCGTATGGCGCTGGACCCCGCGAGGCTGTCGTGGCAGCATTACTGAATACTCGATCGTAAACTTGCGGCAACGCTATGTCTGCCCGCGGTTTGCCGTCTGGTCGAGGACCTCAGAGCCTCGTTGTCCCATGCAACGCCATCTGGCCGTCATTCTCTCAGCCGACGTGGTCGGTTACACCCGCCTCAGCGAGGCGGCTGAAGAGGCGACGCATCAGCGCCTGATGAGCCTGCGCGCCATTCTGATCGACCCTTGCGTGCGCGACCATGCCGGGCGCATCGTCAAGAACACCGGCGACGGTTTCCTGGCGACCTTCGAGAGCGCGCCCGCCGCCGTCGATTGCGCCCTTAGCCTGCAGCGGCGGCTGGCGGTGGCGACGGCCGACCAGCCCGCGATGTTGCGGATCGCCTTCCGGATGGGGATCAACCTCGCCGATGTGATCCTCGAGAACGACGATGTCTTCGGCGACGGCGTCAACGTCGCCGCCAGGCTGCAATCCTATGCGGAGGCGGGCGAGGTCGTCGTTTCCCAGGCCGTCTTCGACAAGCTGGACGAGGCGACGCGGTCCCTGGGTTTCGACATGGGCGAGATCTTTCTGCGCAATCATGAAAAGCCGGTGCGCGTCTTTGCGCTGCGTCCCGAGCCGACGGGCCGTCCGCGGCGGCGCATCGGCGAAAGCGCGGCCGGGGTCGATCCGAGGGCGTCGATCGCGATCCTGCCGTTCCGGGGCAATGGCGTCCCGGCCGACCAGTCCTTCGTCGCCGACGGCGTGGTCGACTCGATCATTCAATCCCTGTCGGGTCACAAGGATCTGTTCGTCATCTCGCGCGGATCGACGCTGCGATATGGCAGGAGGCGCAGCGATCCGGTGGCGGTCGGGCGTCATCTCGGGGTGCGCTACGTCATGGACGGCGCGGTGGCGCTGAACGAGAACCGGGTCCGTATCACCACGGAACTCGTCGCCAGCGAGAACGGCGCCGTCGTCAGCGCCGACCATTACGACGGCAAGCTCGGGCAGCTGTTCGAGCTGCAGGACAGCATTGCGCTCAAGCTGGTCAAGACGATCGCGCCCAATATCCGCGAGCGCGAATTGCGGCGCACCCTGCGCAAGCACCCGCAGAGCCTGACCGGCTACGATCTGCTGCTGCAGGCGCGCGATCTGCTCTACAAGATGGATGCGGAGAGTTTTGCGCGCGCCCATGGGTTGCTGCAGCAGGCTATGGTGCTGGACCCCTCCTACGCGCCGCCCTTCACCTACACCGCGCTCTGGCATGTCTTTCGTGTCGGCGAGCTCGGCTCTCCCGATCCCGATGGCGACACCAAGGCCGCAGCGGAGCGGGCGCTGGCGGCGATCGAGCGCGACGGAAACGATGCGCTGGCCCTGGCGATCTACGGCCATGTCCAGGCCTTCCTGCTGCGCGACCCCGTCACCGCCCATCGCTTCCTCGACCGCGCGATCGAGGCCGGCCCCAGCGTCGCGATGGCCTGGACGATGAGCAGCGCCGCCCGCGGCTTCGTCGGCGACGGCAAGCTGGCGGTGCAGCATGGCGAGCAGGGCCAGCGGCTCGCCCCGGCCGATCCCTACCGGTTCTGGCACGAGGGCATCCTGGCCCAAGCGCATTACATCAATCACGACTACGACCAGGCGATCGGCTGGGCGCTGAGCGCCGTCGCGCAAAATCCCTCCATCCGCTTCACCCTGCGCACGCTGGCGGCGAGCCTGGCGGCGGCCGGACGCCTCGCCGAGGCCAGGACCGCGGCGGAGCGCCTTCTCCAGATTCAGCCGGATTTCCGGCTGGCCGTCTACGCCCTGCGCTGCCCTTTCGTGGCGCCCATCCTCGCGGTCTGGCTCGGGCATCTGCGCCAGGCCGGACTGCCCGATTGAGCCGAAAACACGCCGTACCCAAAAACGCAGTCGTCACTCACCCGAGGGGAGCCGAGACATGACAGGCAATACGGGCAACACGGGAAACACAGGCAACACCGGCAATACGGGCAATACCGGCAATGCCGGTCTCAACGGCGACCTCGGCGGAGGCTGGTTCATTCCGGACCGGGGCGATTTCCCCTTCGTGATGGAAACCGAGGCCGGCGGCGCGCGGATCAGGGAGCTCCGCCGCGCCGTCTTCATCCGCGACGAAACCACCGGGGCGAAGAAGAAGATCAGGTTCCGCAGCGCGAATGTAGCGGCCGCCCCATCCGTAGCCTTCGGCGACGATAACTGGTCGGCGCGCTGGTACGCTTTCCGGGTGCTCAAGGCCTTCGCGGGCAAGAACTGGGCGACGACCGCGCTGCATAACCAGCTCGCCGATATTCTGCTCGGGCTCGACGAACCCGAGGATCCGGCCGCGCCCGCGAGTCCGAGCCGGCACGAGGCGGAGCTGGCGCTGCTGGTGGCGATGGCGCGCGACGAACGCGCCGCCGCGCTCGGCGAAATCCTCGCCCAGGACGCCGAATTCATCACCGCCTTCATGGAGGCCTTGGCGATGACGCCGGGCTCGCATCCGCGCACTTACCGGGTGCTGCATATCGCCAGCCTCGTCGGATCGTTCACGGCGCTGCACTTCAAGGACGAGTTCAACCGGCCCCGTCCGTCCTGGGAAGTCCCCGCCTTGCTGCCGCCTGTCCCGGTGCCGGGGCATTCTTCCTATCCGAGCGGGCATGCGACGCAGGCGCAGCTGATGGCGCTGTGCATGGAATTCGTGCTCGGGCTGGTGTCTCCGGCCCTGCCCGCCGGCGACATCGCGGCGCTGCGCGCGACGCTCGATGCGCTGGCGCGACGGATCGCGCGCAATCGGGAGATCGCCGGCCTGCATTATCGCAGCGATTCCCAGGCGGGGCAGACGCTGGCGCGAGCCGTTTTCGCCGTTTTGAGCCAATGCAGCGGGGATGCGCAGACCCCCGCCGACTACGCCATTCCCGCCTTTGCCCGCGCGGCGATTGCGGCTGCCCGGCGCGAATGGGATCCGGCCTGGGGGTTCCCATGATCGCCGGGCGGACTGTCGATGAGTCTGCGCCGCAGGCGCGCGCGCCGGCGCCCGGCTGCGTCTGCGGCTTCCCCCTGCCGCCGACAGGTTTCGATCCGGAAACGGCGGATGACGATGCGCTGCGGCGCTACGGACTGCCGCTGGTTTCCGAGATGGCGGGCAATCCGCAGGCCAGCGCATTCCGCCGCGCTTTTCTGCAGCGCAGGGCGGGCGGGCCGCCGCTGCGCTTCCTGCAGGCGATGAGAGCTGCCGGCCTGCCGGGGCCTGGAGTTCGGGCCTCTGTCCGGCTGACCGGCCCGGCGCTGAGGAGCGTCAACTGGTCGGGCGGCTGCGTGACGCCGCGCGATGGCCGCAGCCTCGTCTCGGTCATGGGGGCCTGGACGGCGCCGGCCGTCTCCGCGCCACCCGGCGGGACCGAGCCCGAATACCGCAGCTCGACCTGGCTCGGTCTCGACGGGCAAAGCCGCTATCTCGATTCCTCGCTGCCGCAGATCGGCACGCTGCAGCGCTGGATCAACGGCCCTGCGGCCAAAGCGAAATACTCCGCCTGGTTCCAATGGTGGTCGCGCGGGCGGGACGAGCCGCCCTTCGACCTGACGCTGGAGGTCGCGGCCGGCGACGAGATCCGCGCGATCATCGTCGCGCTGGACGATACGACGGTGCTGGCCGCCATGCGCAACGTCACGCAGGACACGGTCACGACCCTTCTGGCCTCCGCGCCACAGCCCTGCCGCATCTCGGGGGCTTCGGCGCAGTGGATCATGGAGCGACCCAGCCCGATGGGGGTAGATGGCTGGGGGGCATATCCGCTGCCGGCCTATGCGCCGTTTTCGTTCAGCCAGTGCGTGGCGGAATCGCTGGCGCCCGGTCGCTCGGCGCTGCTGGATCACCCGCTCGACGACGCCCGCCTGATCCAGATGTACGAGCTCACGCAACCCCCGGCCCGCATCCGGACGATCTCGACCGCACAGCGCGAAGACCAGCCCCCGCCGCGGCTGGCGCTGCGCTATGGCGGGCCGTAGCCGGGGCGACGAGCCGCGATGAGCGCGATGTTCCGCTATATCTGGCGAAACAGCCGGGGCGAGCAACTTCGCATCCTGGCGATCGTGCTGGTCTCGTTTCCGTTCTACTACCTGTCGCTGGACCTGCCGAAATACATCGTCTCCGACGTCCTGCAGGGCCGCGCCTTCGGCGAGGGCCGGACGACCGCGCCGTTTCTGCGGTTCGACCTGCGTCTGCCGGCCTGGCTCGGCAGCGGCGGGTTGCGCTTCGAAGGCGTCCCGCTCGACGCAATGGGCTGGCTGTTCGCGCTGTCGGGTCTGTTCCTGCTGCTGGTGCTGATCAATGGCGGGTTCAAATACGTCATCAACATGCGCAAGGGGGCGCTGGGCGAGCGGTTGCTGCAGCGCCTGCGCTTCGACCTGTTCTCGAGCCTGCTGCGGCTGACGCCGGAGGCGGCGCGGCGCCTCAAGCCGTCCGAGGCCGCCAGCATCATCAAGGACGAGGTCGAGCCGATCGGCGGTTTCGTCGGCGACGCCTTCGTGCAGCCGGCTTTCCTCGGCGGACAGGCGCTGACGGCGCTCGCCTTCATACTGGTCCAGAACCGGTCCCTGGGCCTGATCGCGGCCGCGACGGTGCTGGCCCAGGCGATCGTCATCCCACGGTTGCGGCGCGAGCAGTTGCGGCTCAGCCGGGAACGGCAGCTGGCCTCGCGCGCCCTGGCCGGCAAGATCGGCGAGGTGGTGGAGTCGCTGGGCGAGATCGCCAATCACGGCACGCATGGCGTGGAGCGCAGCCAGGTCGGTCGGCGGCTCGAGGCGCTGTTTGCCATCCGCTACCGGCTGTTCGGGCGTAAATTCGCGGTCAAGCTGCTGAATAACCTGATGGCCCAGGCCGCTCCCTTCCTGTTTTACGCAGTCGGCGGCTATTACGCGCTGACGGGCCGGCTCGACCTCGGCCAGCTCGTCGCGGTGATCGCCGCCTATCGCGATCTGCCGCCGCCGATCAAGGAGCTGATCGACTGGGACCAGCAGCGTCTCGACGCGGAAGCCAAGTTCCAGCAGGTGACCGAGCAGTTCGCCTTTTCACAGCATGCCGACGTCTCATCGCCTGCTGTCCCGCCGGCCTCGGCCTGGACGGCGCCGCGCGCGGGCGCGATCCAGTTTTCGGGCCTGAGCGTGCTCGGCCCGGCCGGCGACAGGCTGGTCGACCGCCTTTCGCTGAGCCTGCCCATCGGCCAGAGCGCGCTGATGACGGACAAGGGCGGCGAGGCGGCCGCGACCCTGGCCCAGGTGCTCGGCGGCCGCATCACGGCCTATTCCGGAAGCGTGACGCTGGCCGGACAAGCGCTGGCGGAGCTGGACGCGGCGACACGACGCCGCGCCATCGCCTATGTCGGCCCCGATGCGACCGTCCTCGACGCCAGCCTGCGCGACAACATCGTCTACAGCCTGCGGCGCGCTCGGGACGCGGCCGACAGCGACGATCCTCTCGACCTGTCGCTCGCCGGCTGCGCCGACCTGCGGCAACTCGAACGCCGGATCGTCGCGACGCTTGCGACAGTCGGGCTCGACGATCTGGTCTTTCGCCTCGGGCTCGCGCGCCGGCTGAGCGCGCAGGCCGCGGGCGCCATCGCACACGAAATTCCGGCGCTGCGCGCGCGCATCCGCGACCGGCTCGCGGATGCGTCCGTCGCCGACGCGATCGAGCCCTATGATCCCGCCCGCTATCTCCGCAACGGCACGATCGCCGACAACCTGCTGTTCGGCTGGCCGAGAGATGCGGGGCTGGCCGGCGCGGGGCTCGCTACGGAGCGCTTCGCCGTGGCGGTTCTCGACCGGGCGGGTCTGGCTGCGCCGCTGCTCGAGACGGGGCGTCGCATCGCCATGACGATGCTGGAGATTTTCGAGGGGCTGCCGCCCGATCACATGTTGTTCGACCAATTCGCCTTCTTCTCCGCCGCTGAATTCCCGGCCTATGGCGAGATGCTGGGGCGCCTGGCGCAGGGGCGGGCGAACGAGATCGACCGCGCCCGGCTGACCGGGCTGGCGCTGCTTTATTGCGAGCCGCGCCACCGTCTCGGGCTGCTCGACGCGCGGCTGGAAGCGCAGATCCTGCTGGCGCGCGACAGCCTCCGAAGCGAGGCGCCCGAGGCGCTGCGCCAGCGCGTCGCCTTCTTCGATCCGCAGGCCTATTGCGAGGCTGCGCCGCTGCGGGACAACCTTCTGTTCGGCGCGATCGCACCCGGCGCGACCGTGGCGCAGGAGCGCATCGTCGGCGCGCTCCGGGAGGCGCTGAACGCGCTCGACCTCGCCTTGCCGGTCTTCAGCCTCGGGCTCGATCAACCGGCGGGCTATGCCGGCCGGGCGCTGTTTCCGAGCGCGCGGGCGGCGCTGACGCTGGCGCGCAGCCTGATCCGGCGCCCGCAGATCCTCATTCTCAACGATGCGCTGGGCGCGTTCGGCGAAGTCGAGGCCGCCGCGATCCTGACGCGCGTTCAGGCCGAAATGGCCGGCCTCACGCTGATCGTCACGGGGCGAAGCCTCGGCCGGAAGACGGGATTCGATCGCGAATTCGTCTTCGAGGGAGCCAGCGTCACGGCCGTGACCGCGGCTGCGCCGCAGGATCGCGCGCCAGAGCCCGCGGCCCCGCCAGCGGGTCCGGCTGCCGAAGAGAGCGAGGATCTCGCCGCACTGCGCGCCGTGGCGCTGTTTGCCGGAATCGACGCGCCGCGCCTGAGGCTGCTGGCCTTCACCAGCCTGCGCGTGAATTTCCGCGCCGGCGAGACGCTGTTCCGCGAGGGCGAGGATTCCGACGCCGCCTATGTGCTCATCTGCGGCTGCGCCGACGTGATGATCGCGACGGCGAGGGGCCTCGTCGCCATCTCGC
>JBKBRD010000023.1:0-17306 GCA_046292405.1 Allobosea sp.
GGCGCTGCTCAAATCGGCGCAATTCCCGAGCCATGGCTGGCTGGTCGAGGTCATGGAAACCCCGACGCCGGTCTCCGCCCTGCTGCATGCGGGGATCATCAACGCCGGCGGCTTCCTGCTGATCCGCTTTGCCGATCTTTTGCTGACGACGCCGGGCGCGCTGGCGGCGCTCGTGCTCATCGGCGGCTTCACGGCCCTGTTCGGCGGGCTGGTGATGCTGACGCAATCGGCGATCAAGACCTCGCTCGCCTGGTCGACGGTGGCGCAGATGGGCTTCATGATGCTGCAATGCGGGCTGGCGCTGTTCCCGCTCGCCCTGCTCCATATCGTCGCCCATTCGCTCTACAAGGCGCATGCCTTCCTGTCCTGCGGCTGGGCCGTCGAGCAGGTCGCCGCGACGCGGCGGCCGGGTCCGGTCGCGGTGGCCAGCATAAGGGTGGTTGGGCAGGCCTTCGCCCTGGCGCTTGCGCTCTATGCGCTGCTCGGGCTGGGCTTCGGCTTCGCCGACAAGTCGCCGCAGGCGATCGCGCTCGGCGCCATCCTGGTCTTCGGCGTCGCCTATCTCATTGCGCAGGGCCTGGCCGACGCCGCGCCGCGCGCGCTGACCCTGCGCATCTCGGCGGCGGCGATCGCGGCCTCGTTCTCCTACTTCCTGCTGCAGCGTTTCGCCCAATGGCTGACAGCCGGGACGCTGCCGCCGACCCCGGCTGCGACCGCGCTGGAATGGGCCTTGATCCTTCTGAGCCTGCTGTCCTTCGGCGCGGTCGCCTTCGCCCAGGCGCTGTTTCCGCACTGGGCCGGACATCCCGCGCTGGCCGGGCTGCGGGTCCATCTCGCCAACGGCTTCTATGCGAACGCCATCTTCGACCGCCTGACCGGCGGCTGGTCGCGCATCGACCGGCCGTCCTCGCCGAATTCCAGAGAACGGAGCCCGTCATGACCGCGACCGCCACGGCGCAAGCCGCGCTTGCCGACCCGATGCTGCATGCCGATCGCGCCGCCCGGATCATTCCGCCGCTCTGGCCGCTTTCGGCTTCCGTCGCCGTGAATCCCTTCCTCGGGCTCTGCGGGGAGACGCTGGCGCAGGCTGCGGCAAGGCTCGGGCGCGCCGGCGTCCCGGTGACGATGCCGCGCAGCTTCTACCGCGCCCGCTGGCGGGATGGCGAGATCAGCCGCGCCGACCTCGCCGACGCGCTGGCCGAGTCGCAATCATCTCTTGGGCTGGCGGAGCTGGAGGCGGCCCTCGCCGTCGATCCCGCGCCCGCAGCGGCGCTCCCCAGCGTCGCCGCGCTGTGCGCCGAGACCACCGGCTTCGACTGGCCCGGCTTCGTGACGGACCGCATCGGCGCCTGGGCCTCGGGCCATTTCGATCTCGGCCAGGCGATGTGGCCGAAGACCGCCGCGAGCGGGGCCTATGAATCCTGGCGCGCCTTCGCGACCCATGATCTCTCGCCCGAGATCGCCGGATTGAAGAGCTTTTGTCTGCGCGTCGCGCGCGAGCCGCAAGCGGCGCCGGCCGCCATCCGGCGCGCCTGCCTGGCGCTGGGCCTGCCCGACGGCGCCTGCGAGAGCTATTTCACGACGCTGCTGGTCGAACTCGGCGGCTGGGCCCAATACGCCCGCCAGCTGCAATGGCAGGCGGAACGGGACGGCGCGGCCGAGCATGGCGTCATCGATCTCCTGGCGATCAGGCTGAGTTTCGAGGCGGCGCTGCATGCTCAGTTCGGCCGGGAGCTCGCCGACCCGTGGCGGCAGGCGCTCGCCGCCCATGCCGCGCCTGTGCAGCCGAGCGTCGACCAGACCGTCGATGCGCTGCTGCAGGAAGCCTATGACCGCGCCGCCCAGCGGCGCTTGCTCGAAGAATGGCGGTCTGCCTGCGGCGCTTTGGATGCGCCGCAGACGCGGCCCACGGTCCAGGCGGTCTTCTGCATCGACACGCGCTCCGAGATCATCCGCCGCGCGCTGGAATCGCTCGATCCTGGGTTGGAGACGCTGGGCTTTGCCGGCTTCTTCGGCGTCGGGGTCTCGCATCGCCGGCTCGGCTCCATTGCCGCGGAGGCGCGGCTGCCGGTGCTGCTGAAGCCGGGCCTGAGCTCGATCGCCTGCGACAATCCCTTCGACGCGAGCCAGGATCGGCGTCGCATCGGGGCTCGCGCCAGCCGCGCCTGGGGCCGTTTCAAACGCGCCGCCGTCTCATCCTTCGCCTTCGTCGAGGCCAGCGGCCCGCTCTATCTGTGGAAGCTGCTGAGCGATGCGCTCTCGGCCGACCGTCGCAGTGCGGCCGACCAGGCGGCGCCACGCCTTTCCACCGCCCTGACGCTGACGGCGCGGGTCGAGATGGCGGCAGCGATCCTGCGGGCCATGTCGCTCACCGGCCGCTTCGCCCGGCTGGTGCTCGTGGTCGGCCATGGCGCGCGGCTGGTCAACAACGCCCATGGCAGCGCGCTGCAATGCGGGGCCTGCGGCGGTTTTCCAGGCGACGTCAACGCCCGCCTTCTGGCGAGCCTGCTCAACGACGCGGAGGTTCGCGCGGCGCTGCCCGCACAGGGTCTGGTCATCCCGGACGATACGCATTTTCTCGCCGGGCTGCATGACACGGTCAGCGATGAGATCGCGCTGTTCGACCGCGAGGCGGCGCCGGCCGCGCACCGGGCCGATCTCGCCCGGCTGGAGCCGCTCCTGCTGAAAGCCGGGGCGCTGGCGCGGACCGAGCGGGCGCTGAGCCTGCCCGGCGCCGCAAGCGAGCGCGACGTCGCCGCGCGCGGCCGCAACTGGGCCGAGATCAGGCCCGAATGGGGTCTCGCCGGCTGCAGGGCCTTCATCGCCGCTCCCCGCCAGCGCACCGCGGGAGCAAGATTGGCGGGGCGCGCCTTCCTGCACAGCTATGACTGGCGCGCCGATGGCGCGTTCAAGACATTGGAGCTGATCCTGACCGCGCCGGTCGTCGTCGCCAGCTGGATCAGCCTGCAATATTACGGCTCCGCGGTCGCGCCTGCGGCGTTCGGGGCGGGCAACAAGCTGCTCCACAACGTCGTCGGCGGCATGGGCGTCTTCGAGGGCAATGGCGGCGTCCTGCGCGGCGGCCTGCCCTGGCAGTCGGTGCATGACGGCGAAAGGCTGGTCCACGAACCCTTGCGGCTCTCCGTGATCGTGGCGGCCCCGCGCGAGGCGATCCTCGCCGTGCTGACGCTGCATCCGCAGCTGCGCGCGCTGTTCGACCAGGGCTGGCTGGCGCTGTTCGCGATGGATGACGCCGGCGCCGTCGCCTGGCGCTACTGCCCTGGCGCCGGCTGGGTCGCGGTTCCGCCGGCCGCCGCGACCGAGAGGCGGGCCGCCTGACGGCGCGCCTGCGGCGCTGTCAAACATCGGGCGGGCGGCGACGGCCATGATCACGGTCGCGGCGTGCCGTGCGGCAAGGCGCAAGTCCCGGCCCGGGATTGCGCGACATCAACGCGGGCGATCGGCGAGGCTGGCACGAGTGTGCGCCCTGCATCGGTTTCAACCGCGAGGCTCCATCATGACTCAAACCGCCAGCGACTCCGCCGCTTCGCCGGGACGGCACAGGCGCCGCGCTGCGATGATGCGCGCCGCGATCTTCGTCGAGCCCGGCCGGATCGTCGTCGACGACAAGCCCATGCCCGATGTCGGGCCGCTCGACGCGCTGCTGCGGATCACCACCACGACGATCTGCGGGACGGACGTCCACATTCTCAAGGGCGAGTACCCGGTCGCCAAGGGGCTGACGATCGGGCACGAGCCCGTCGGCGTCATCGAAAAGCTCGGATCGGCCGTGCGCGGCTATAAGGAGGGCCAGCGCGTCATCGCCGGCGCGATCACCCCCTCCGGACACAGCATGGCCTGTCTCTGCGGCTGCCATTCCCAGGATGGCGGCGATGAGCGCCATGGCTTCAAGGCGATGGGCGGCTGGCGCTTCGGCAACACCATCGACGGCGCCCAGGCCGAGTTCCTGCTCGTGCCCGACGCCATGACCAATCTGGCGCCGATTCCCTCCGGGCTGAGCGACGAACAGGTGCTGATGTGCCCCGACATCATGTCGACGGGCTTTGCGGGCGCGGAAAGGGGCGGAGTCCAGATCGGCGATTGCGTCGCCGTCTTCGCCCAGGGCCCGATCGGGCTGTGCGCCACCGCGGGCGCGCGGCTGATGGGGGCGACCCGGATCATCGCGGTGGAAAGCGTGCCCGAGCGCCAGCAGATGGCTTTGAGGCTCGGCGCCGACGAAATCGTCGATTTCAGCAAGGGCGACCCGGTCGAGCAGATCATGCGGCTGACCGATGGGCGCGGCGTCGATGTCGCGATCGAGGCGCTGGGTCGGCAGCAAACCTTCGAGGCGGCGCTGCGCGTGCTGCGGCCGGGCGGAACCCTGTCCTCGCTCGGGGTTTACGCGACGGATCTGACCATCCCGCTCGGCGCCTTCGCCGCCGGGCTGGGCGACCACCGCATCATCACCACGCTCTGTCCTGGCGGGAAGGAGCGGATGCGCCGGCTCATGGCGGTGGTCGCGGCGCAGAGGCTGGATCTCGGCGGGCTGGTGACGCATCGCTACCCGCTCGAGCGCATCGCAGAAGCCTACGAGCTCTTCGCGGCGCAACGAGACGGCGTGATGAAAGTGGCGATCACCCCCTGACCGGTGGGACGCATAAGGCGGAAGCGATCGGCGTCGCCGGCCAGCGCCGATGGCAAGGGGCAAGAGCGGCGCGGGGAGGGGCCTCTCGCCTCGCCGCCGGCTGGCCGCGCGTTCAGCGCGCCTCCCCAGGTTCGCCCGGCACGCCATCGACGAGCGCCGCACGCACTGCCCGGTCGAGCAGCGCGCTGGCGGCGCCGCGGATCTCCATCGCCGAGCTGGCGCGGACGATGGCGAGCGGCGGGATGGCGAAACCGGCCATGGCGCCTTCTTCCCGGAAGAGCGCGTCGAACCGCGCGAACAGGGCCGCATTGGCGACGAGCGGCCCGCTGACCAGAATGCGGCGCGGAAACAGCAGCCGGCAGGCATTGGCGAGTGCGCGCGCCAGGATGGCGGCCGCGGCCTCGACCTCCGGCAGGGAAAGCAGGTCGCAGCGCGCCAGCGCGTCCGCGAGCGTCTCCTCGTCTTCGTCCAGCGCAGGCCAGCGCTGACGCAGCAGCGGCAGCAGCGACCACAGCGCCGCCCCGGTTTCGAGACAGCCGGCATTGCCGCAGCCGCAGGGCCGCCCCGCCAGCGCCGAGACGCGCCAATGCCCGATCTCGCCGAAAGGGCCGCTGGCGGGCGAAAGCGGCTCGCCGTCGACCGCGTGGGACAGGCCGATGCCCCAGCCCCAATGCAGCAGCAGCGTGCCGCCGGCGAAGCGCTCGGCTTCCTGGGCGGCGCGGGCGCGCAGCTCGGCGTCGAGATTGCGGCCGATGCGCAGCGGCGCGGCGACTGGGCCGAGCAAGGCGTCCAGGGCGAGGTCGCGCATCGCCGGCCAGCGCGAGGCCAGCAGCCAGCGGCTCTGCCGCAGATCGATCAGGCCGGAGAGGGAGACGGCCGTGCCGGCATGCGCCATGCCGTGCGGCATCTCCGCCCGCAGCGCGGCCGCCAGTTCGGTCATCGCCGCGCCCAGCGCCGCATTGCCGGCGTCGCTTGTCACCGGGCGCGTGCGACGAACGATGATGTCGCCGTTAAGATCCACCAAGGCGCCGGCCAGCGACTGGCTGACGATATGGATCACCGAGCAGCCGATGGCGCGGGGATTGGCGATCAGCACCCCGGCCGGGCGGCCCCTGCTCTTGCCGGCGCCGACGGTCTCCACCAGCAGCCGGCGCGCGAGCAGGTCGCCGACCGCGCGCGACACCGTCGAGGAGCGCAATCCGGTCAGCCGCGCAATGTCGAGGCGCGACTGCGCCTGGCCTGCCACGACGAGCCTGTAGACCCGCGCGCGATCGCGCTCGGGGGCCGTGCCGAAGGACGTCTCCTCCGCCGCCATGAGGCTTTTATGATTTGAAAGATGATCGTTCAAAATACGGATTGCCTTTTGATGGCGATTTTCTAGACTGAAATTGAACATTTTCAAACAGTTTATCGACATAACGGTTCAAAAATATCATGGTCAGCGTGCGCATCCTTCCCGACAAGACTTCTCTCGGCTCTGCTGCGGCAGAATGCGGAGCCGCTGCGATCCGCGCTGCGCTGGCCCGCTTCGGCGAGTCGACCATCATCGTCGCCACCGGCGCCAGCCAGTTCGAGATGCTGCAGGCGCTGGTCACGGCCGAGGACATCGACTGGTCGAAGGTCACGGCCTTTCATCTCGATGAATATGTTGGCCTCGGCACGGATCATCCCGCCAGTTTCCGGCGCTATCTCGAGGAGCGCTTCGTGGCGCCGCTCGGCGGCGCGGTCCGCTTCATGCCCGTCGACGGGCTGGCCGAACCGCAGGGCGAAGCGCAGCGCCTGAACCGGCTGATCGCCGGACGCCGGATCGATGTCTGCTTCGCCGGCATCGGCGAGAACTGCCATCTGGCGTTCAACGATCCGCCAGCCGATTTCGAGACCGACGAGCCCTATATCGTGGTGACGCTGGACGAGGCCTGCCGCCGCCAGCAATTCGGCGAAGGCTGGTTTCCGAGCTTCGAGACGGTGCCCGAGCGCGCGATCTCGATGAGCGTGCGCCAGATCCTGAAGGGCGCGCTGATCGTGCTGTCTGTCTCCGACACCCGCAAGGCGCAGGCGACGCGCGACGCGCTGGAGGGGCCGATCACGCCGCTGCATCCGGCCTCTATCCTGCAACAACACGGTCAGACCATGGCCTTCCTCGACCCCGCCGCCGCCGCGTTGTTGAGCCAGGCCTGGTAGGCGCGATGATTTCGCCAGGCCTCGTCGATCTGCAGGTCAACGGCTTTGCCGGCGTCGATTTCAACAGCGCCGCGCTGACGGCCGCGGCGCTGGACCATGCGCTGGAGGCGATGCTCGCGACCGGCGTGACGACCTGCCTGCCGACGATCATCACCGCGCATCCCGACGAACTCGTCGCGCGCTTTCGAGCGCTCGACGCCGCCGTGACCGGCAGCCGGCTCGGCGCGGCGATGTGCCCCGGCTACCATCTCGAAGGCCCGTTCCTGAACCCGGCCGCAGGCTATTGCGGCTGCCATCCGCCCGACGCGATGACCGCTGCGGATGCGGCGCTGGTCGCCCGGCTTCAAGGGCTGGTCGCCCGGCCGATCCTGATGGTGACGCTCGCGCCGGAGGTCGTCGGCGCGCTCGACCTGATCCGGATGCTGTCGCGCCGCGGCGTGATCGTGGCGCTGGGCCACACCGCCGCCGATTTCGGCCAGATCGCCGCGGCCGCCGATGCCGGCGCCAGCCTTTCGACCCATCTCGGCAACGGCATGCCGCAGCTCGCCCACAAGCTTGAAAATCCGATCTTCGCGCAGTTGGCCGAAGACAGGCTCCAGGCCTCCTTTATCGCCGACGGCATCCATCTCCACCCGCTCGCCCTGAAGTCGCTGCTCCGCGCCAAGGGCTTGGCGCGGGCGATTCTGGTCACCGATGCGGTTTCGGGGGCTGCGGCCGCGCCCGGCCATCATCGCTTCGCAGGCATGGATATCGAACGGACTGAAGTCGGCGCGATCCGTCTTGCGACCGGCGCGCTGGCCGGCTCGGCTTTGTGCCTGGACCAGGCGGTGCGCAACCTCGTAGCCTGGGGGCTGGCGACGCCGCAGCAGGCGCTGGCGATGGCGTCGGATCATCCTTTGGCGCTGCTGGCGCCGGCGCTGACGGCCCATGGCTTGCCGCTACCCGCAGCCGAAGTGCGCTGGAGCGCGGCGCTGACCGTCGCCGGCCTGCGCATCGGTTCGGTCGAACGCCACTACGCGCCGCCACAGGCGCAGTCTTCAACGCTGTCGACAACAAGGGGAGAAGCACCATGACGACCGCATTCAAGGGACCCGATCGCCGCACCGTGCTGGGCGGGCTGGGCGCGCTCGCCGCCGCCGGCCCGGCCGCTTTCGCCGCCTCGCCGCCGCTGCCGAGCGCGCCGGTGACGATCAGCATCATCGATGTCGGCGGCGCGCTCGCCCTGATGCAGAAGGCGTTCGAGGATTATCGCGCTGCCAATCCCAAGCTCGTCTCCCGCATCGCCTTCGTGAAGGCGCCCGCGCCCGAACTGGCGAGCAAGATCAAGGCGCAGCAGGAGGCGGGGAGGGCGGATCTCGACCTCGTCCTGACCGGCAGCGACGGGCTCGCAGCCGGGCTCGAACAGAAGCTGTGGCTGAAGATCCTGCCCGATTTCGCCGATAAATTCCCCAATATCGAGGCGAATTACGAGCCCGCCGCTCTGGCTTTGCACAAGGTCCAGGGTGACGGCTTCGGCGTCGTCGTCAACTACTACCCCTCCGGCCCGCTGCTCGAATACATGCCCGACCGGGTGAAGACGCCGCCGACCACGGCCGAGGAGCTGCTCGCCTGGGCCAAGGCCAATCCGAACCGCTTCATGTATGCCCGCCCGACCAATTCCGGCCCGGGCCGCACCTTCATGATGGGCCTGCCCTACATCCTCGGCGACAAGGACCCGCAGGACCCCGTCGGCGGCTGGGACAAGACCTGGGCCTATCTGCAGGAGCTCGGCCAGTACATCGAGTACTACCCGGCTGGCACGGGCGCGACGATGAAGGAATTCGGCGAAGGCTCGCGCGACATCATCATCTCGACGACGGGCTGGGACATCAATCCGCGCGCGCTGGGCATCGTGCCGAAGGAGGCGAAGATCCAGACGCTGAAGGGCTTCCATTGGGTTTCGGACGCGTTCTTCATGTGCGTGCCCAAGGGCGTTCCCAACGACCGCCTCGCGGTTGTGCTCGACATGATGGCGCATGTTCTGACGCCGAAGATGCAGGCCTATGCCTATGACGAGGGCTATCTCTATCCCGGCCCGGCGGTGAAGAACGTGCCGCTGTCGCTGGCGCCCGAAAGCAGCCAGAAGGTCATCGCCGAGTTCGGCCGGCCCGAATATGCCGATCTGATCGCCAAGAATCCGATCGAGCTGCCGCTGAAGCCCGACAAGATGGTCGTCGCCTTCCGCAAATGGGACGAGCTGGTCGGCTCCAAGCGCGCCCGCTGACCCCTTCGCGCCTGTAGCAAAAAGCCCCGCAGACGCTGTCTGCGGGGCTTTTCTGTGCTGTGACAAAGGTTCGCCGCGTCCGCGGCCTCGCTCTCAGGCCAGCGGCCAGTTCCGAGCCGAAGCGACGGCGCGCATCACGCCGCGCAGTTCCGCCAGTCCCTTGAGACGGCCGATGATCGGATAACCGGGATGGGTCGGCTTGCCGATGTCGTCGAGCAGCTCATGGCCGTGATCCGGCCGCATCGGAATGCGCCACTCGGCCAGGCCGGCGAGGCGGCGCCGCTCCTGCTCTTCCAGCAGGACCGTCACCAACGCGACCATGTCGGTGTCGCCGTCGAGGTGGTCGGCTTCCATGAAGGAGCCGTCGGCGTCCTTGGCGACATTGCGCAGATGCGCGAAATGGATGCGGTCGGCGAAGCGCCTGGCGATGGCCGGCACGTCGTTGCGCGGCCCGGCGCCGAGCGAGCCCGAGCACAGCGTCAGGCCATTGGCGTTGCTGTCGACGGCGCCGAGGATGAAGGCGAGATCCTCTTCGTTCGAGACGATGCGCGGCAGCCCCATCAGCGGACGCGGCGGATCGTCGGGATGGATCGCGAAGCGCATGCCGAGTTCTTCGGCGAGCGGGATGATCTCGCGCAGGAAACGGGCGAGGTTCTCGCGTAAAATGGCCGGCGTGATCCCGCTATAGCGGTCGAGCATGCGGCGCAGGCCCGGAATGTCGTAGCGGTCATAAGCGCCGGGCAGCCCCGCCATGATGTTGGACAAGAGCCTGGCCTTGTCGGATTCGCAGGCGCGCTGCGCCCAGGCCTTCGCGGCCTCCAGAGTCGTCTGCGCGTAATCTGCCTCGGCGCCCGGACGCTCCAGCATGTAGCAGTCGAAGGCGGCGAATTCGACGATGCCGAAGCGCAGAGCCCGTCCGCCGCCCGGCGTCGGCCAGGCCAGTTCCGTGCGCGTCCAGTCGAGCACCGGCATGAAATTGTAGCAGATCGTCTTGACGCCGCAGGCGGCGAGATTGCGCATCGACGCGCGGTAATTGTCGAACAGGCCGCTCTGGTCGCCCTCGTTCAACTTGATCCGCTCATGGATCGGCAGGCTCTCGACGACGCTCCAGCGCAGCCCCAGCGAAGCGTCGGCCGCGATCAGCGCCTTGCGCTCCTCGATCGCCGCGACGCTCCAGACTTCGCCATAGGCGATGTCGTGCAGCGAGGTGACGATGCCGCGCGCGCCCGTCTGCCGGATCTGCGCAAGCTGGACGGCGTCCTTGGGGCCGAACCAGCGCCAGGTTTCTTCCATGACGATCTGTCCACTTCGCTTGCTGGCGCTCTAGTTGCCCGGCCGCTTGGCGGCGAGCCGGCTCTGGTCGAAGGCGTCGATATGGGCCTGGGCGATGGTCTCGATGGCGTCGAAGACCGTGCGCAGATGCGCGCGCATCGCCGTCTCGGCCCCGGCCGCGTTGCCGGCCCCGACACAGGCGGCGATCTCCCGGTGCTGGCTCAGGATCATGTCCGACCAGGCGGGCGTCTCCAGCGACAGGCAGCGCACGCGGTCGAGCTGGGCCTTGACCGTTTCGATCATGCTCCAGACGGAAGGGTGGCCGGCCAGCCGCGACAACTCGGCGTGGAAGGCCTCGTCGAGCTGGAAGAACCTGGCCCGGTCGCCCGCCTGCATCGCCGCCGCCTGCTGCGCCACCAGCGCATCGAGACGGGCCTGGCCATCGGCGTCGATCCGCTCGGCGGCGAGCGCCACCGTCCGGCATTCCAGCGTCTCGCGGACGAACTGGCTGTCATAGACCGCCGCAAGGTCGATCGGCGCGACGAAGGTGCCGACCTGTGGGACGACGACGAGAAACCCTTCCTCGACCAGCCGCTTGAACGCCTCGCGCACCGGCGTGCGGCTGACGCCGAAGCGCAGCGCCATGCCGGCCTCCGACATCGCGGCGCCCGGAAGCAGCGCCGCGCCGAGGATGTCGGCCCGCAGCGAGCGGTAGATCTGGTCGGTGCCGTGGCGGACCGCGGAGAAGGTCATTGCAATCCCGTTGATTAGTATACTAGCATACCAACGCCGCAAACGGAGCGTCAACCGCCTATGGCGGGAGGGCGCCACGGAAGAGCCGGACCATCCGGCCTAGCCGTAGAACACCGTTCGGCCGAGACCGGGAGGACAAGGACGTGCTTTCACACCCCATCGCATCTTGGATCGGCCCTGCCGCGCTCAGCGCGTCGGCGCGGCGTCTTTCGCCCATCGCGCGACCGTCCTGCGCCCCCTCATTCCCGTCGGCAGGCGTAGTCCGCCGGCCCGCAACCACGTGGCTTTCATGACGATACACGCCGCCAATTTTCGCGAACTGAGGCTCGACCGGCTCAGCCGCGATTTCGGAACCCACAACGCGCTGAAGGACGTCTCGCTGACGATCCGCAAGGGCGAGTTCATCGCGCTGCTCGGTCCGTCCGGCTGCGGCAAATCGACGACGCTGAACCTGATCGCGGGGCTGCTGCCGGCGACGGGCGGCGGCATCTGGCTCGACGACAAGCGCATCGACCCGCTGCGGCCGGAGGAGCGCGGCTTCGGCATGGTGTTCCAGAACTACGCGCTGTTCCCGCATATGAATGTCCGCCGCAACATCGGCTTCGGCCTGAAGATGCGCGGGCTGCCGAAAGCCGAGATCGACAAGCGCGTCGACGAGGCGGTGGCGCTGGTGCGGTTGCAGAGCCAGGTCGACAAGCTGCCAGGCCAGCTCTCGGGCGGCCAGCAGCAGCGCGTCGCCATTGCGCGCGCCATCGTGGTCGAGCCGCCGCTGGTGCTGATGGACGAGCCGCTCTCCAACCTCGACGCCAAGCTGCGGCTGGAGATGCGCGCCGAAATCCGCCGCATCCACAATACGCTGGGCGCCACCACCATCTATGTCACGCATGATCAGGAAGAGGCGCTGTCGCTGGCCGACCGCATCGTCGTGCTGCGCGACGGCCAGATGCGCCAGGTCGGCACGCCCGAAGAGCTTTTCTCGCAGCCCGACCACCTCGACGTCGCCGAGTTCATGGGCTTCCGCAATGTCGTCGCCGGGCAGGTGAGCGCGGCTGACGGAACCATGGCCGAGGTCATGGTCGGCTCCGCCTCGATCCGCGGCCGCAGCCGCGGCCCGGTCGCGGCTGGACGCGCCGGCCATGTCGCGATCCGCCCGGAGGATCTCCACCCACTCGCGCCCGGCGAGACCGGGCTGCAGGCGACGATCATCTCGACCGAATTCCGCGGCCGCGAATTCGTCGGCTTCGCGCGGATGCAGGACGGCACGGACCTGTCCTTCCTCGCCCATGACAAGCTCGATCCGGGCGCAACCGTCACCCTGGGCGCCGCGCCCGACCGCGTCCTCGTCTTCGGAGGCGCGGCATGAGCCTGGCCCATGACGACATCCCGCTGAAGCAGCGGCTGGCGGCGCGCGGGGTCGACGGGCTGACCCTGCTCGTGCTCCCGGCCGTCATCTTCCTGCTGCTGCTGTTCATCTACCCGTTCCTCTATGGGCTGGTGCTGTCGTTCAATCCAAAGGCCGGCGGCGCCTTCGCCAATTACAGCCGCTTCTTCTCGGATTCGTTCCTGTACGGCACGATTGCCACGACGCTCTGGCTCGCTTTGCCGGTGACGCTGCTGACGCTGCTTTTCGCCGTGCCGATCGCCTTTCGCGTCCGGTTGCTGCAACGCCAGCGCCTGCTGACGACGCTGCTCGTGATCCCGATCACGCTCGGCACCGTGCTGGTGGCGCAGGGCCTGCTCGCCTATCTCGGCCCGCAGGGCTGGTTCAACCGCTCGCTGATGGCGCTCGGCCTGATCTCGACGCCGATCAAGCTGCTGCACAATTACTGGGGCGTGATGCTGTCGCTGGTGATCACCGGCTTTCCCTTCACCTTCCTGCTGACGCTGTCCTATCTCTCGGGCATCGATCCGGCGCTGGAGAAGGCGGCCGCGACGCTCGGGGCCGGCCCCTGGGAGCGCTTCAAGCACATCCTTTTCCCGCTGCTGCTGCCGGGGCTGGCGATCACCTTCTGCCTCAGCTTCGTGCAGGCCTTCTCGGTGTTTCCGTCGGCGGTGCTGTTGGGGGCGCCGGCGGGGCCGACGCGGGTGATCTCGATCGCGGCCTATCAGGCCGCCTTCGAGGAATACGACTACTCGCTGGCCTCGGCGATCGCGATGATCATGGGGATGGTGCAGCTGTCGATCGTAGTGCTGGTGCTGAGCCTGCGCGGTCTGCTCTATCGCGGGCCGGCCGGTGGCGGGAAGGGTTGAGCCGATGGTCGCCGATACCCGTCTCTCGACAAAAATCTGGGCCGCCGCCAACTGGGCGCTGATCGGGTTCTTCCTGCTCAACCTGCTGGCGATGATCGCGACCGTGATCACCAGCTCCTTCGCCACGCGCTGGCTCGGAACCTGGTTCCCCGCCGGCTGGACGACGCGCTGGTACTATTCCGCCTGGTCGGAATTCCAGCTCTCCGACGTGCTGACCGTGACCTTCCAGATCGTCTTCCTGGTGGTCTTCTTCTCGGGGCTGATCGGCGTGCCGGCGGCCTATGCGCTGGCGCGGCGCGACTTCCCCGGCAAGAAGCTGGTGATGCTGCTGTTCCTGCTGCCCTTGCTGGTGCCGCCGATCACCTACGGCATCCCGCTGGCGACGGTGCTCTACAGGCTCGGGCTCGCCGGGCAGATGTCGGGCGTCGTGCTCGCCAACCTCGTCCCGACGGTTCCCTTCGTCATTCTGGTGATGATCCCCTTCATCGAGCAGATCGACACCAAGATCGAGGCAGCCGCCCGCGTCTTCGGGGCCAACACCTTCAAGCTGTTCGTCCACATCCTGCTGCCGCTGCTGATGCCCGGCATCCTGGCCGCGCTGCTGCTGGTGCTGGTGCGCACCATCGCGATGTTCGAGCTGACCTTCCTGACGGCGGGGCCGACCAGCCAGACGCTGGTGGTGGCGCTCTACTACGCGGTCTTCGCCGCAGGCGTGCGCGCGGTCCAGTCGATCGACGCGATGGCGGTGATCTACATGGCGACGACGCTGATCTGGCTCGTGATCGCGCTGCGCTTCGTCAACCCGACGCAGATCGTCGGCGGCGGGGGGCGGCGCTGAGCAACCGGCGGCGGGCATGAGCCCGACGCCTTCGACCATCGAAACCCCGGCGTCGCCCTCTCGAGGCGGCGGAAAGAGGGTCAACCCAGGGAGAGAGACGCAAATGACGGACAAGACCGAATTCAGGCCGAGCCGACGGATGGTGATGGCGGGCGCCGCAGGCCTCGCCGCCCTTCCGGCCACGGGCGCGTGGGCGCAGGCCGCCCCCGTGGCGCTCAACATCATCGACGTCGCCGGCAATCTGCAGCTGACGCAGGCCGCGATCGAAAAATTCGCCAAGGACAATCCGCGACTGATCTCGCGGCTGAACTTCTCGCGCGCGCCGTCGCCGGAACTGCCGGCCAAGCTCAAGGCGCAGCAGCAGGCCAACCGCGTCGATATCGACCTCGTCCTGACCGGTCCCGGCGCGATGTCGGACGGCATCCAGCAGGGTCTGTGGGTCGATGTCTGGAAGAGCCATGGCGCCAGCCTGCCCAAGGCCGAGGAGGTCTATCACGAGCAGGCGCTGATGATGCAGAAGAACTTCGGCCAGAACGAGGGCGTCGCGGTGGTCTATTCCCCGTCGGGCCCGCTGTTCGAATATGCGCCCGACCGGCTCAAGGTCGTGCCGAAGACGGCCGAGGAGTTCCTCGCCTACGTCAAGCAGAACCCGAAACGCTTCACCTATGCGCGGCCGGTCAATTCCGGCCCGGGCTGGACCTTCCTGCAGGGGCTTCCCTACATCCTCGGCGACAGCGACCCATCCGACCCGATGAAGGGCTGGGAGAAGAGCTGGGCCTATCTCAAGGAGCTTGGAACCGGCATCGACTATTATCCCGGCGGCACCACCCCGACGATGAAGGAGCTGGGCGAGGGCACGCGCGACGTCATCGTCTCGACCTTCGGCTGGGACATCAACCCGCGCGCGCTTGGCATCGTGCCCAAGGAGGCCGAGGTCTTCGTCCTCGCCAACACCCACTGGATCCCCGACACCCAGTTCATGGCCGTGCCCAAGGGCACGGACGCCGCCAAGATGCCGGCGCTGCTGGCGTTGATGTCGCATATGCTCAAGCCGGAGGCGCAGGCGGCCACTTACGACAAGGGCTATTTCTATCCCGGCCCCGCCATCAAGGGCGTGACGCTCGCCATGGCGCCGCAGGAAAGCCGCGACGTGCTGAAGGAGTTCGGCCGCCCGGGCTATGACGACCTCATCGCCAAGACGCCGACCCGCCCGCCGCTGACGCCAGAACGCCTCGTCGCCGCCTTCCGGCGCTGGGACCAGGAAATCGGCGTCGGCCACGGCGCGCCGAAGTAACGGAAAGGGCGAGGCGGCATGCGCTTTGCGGCAATAGGGCTGGACCACCGCCACATCTTCCACATGGTGGGCGGGCTGATCGAGGCCGGTGCGACCTGCGTCGGCTTCGATCCGGCCACCAGCGACGAACGCGTGCTCGCGGGTTTCCGCGAGCGCTTTCCGGCGCTTCCGCCGCGCCCGCGCCAGGCGCTGCTCGAAGACCCCGCGATCGACCTGATCGCCTGCGCCGCCATCCCCTGCGACCGCGCCGCCATCGCCATTGCGGCGATGGAGGCGGGCAAAGACGTGATGCTCGACAAGCCCGGCGTCACCAGCTTCGACCAGCTGGCGGCGGTCGAGGCTGCGGTCGCCCGGACGGGGCGGCTGTTCTCGATCTGCTTTTCCGAGCGCTTCGTCGTGCCCGCCACCATCGTCGCCGGCAAGCTCATCGCCGACGGCGCGATCGGGCGCGTCATCCACACCATGGGCCTCGGCCCGCACCGGCTGAACCGTGCGATCAGGCCCGGCTGGTTCTTCGAGACCGCGACCTATGGCGGCATCCTGACTGACATCGCTTCCCACCAGATCGACCAGTTCCTGCATTTCACCGGTTCGACGGACGCCGAAATCGTGACCTCGGCCGTCGGTCACTTCGGCGCCGAAGATCTGCCGGATTTCGAGGATTTCGGCGAGATCCTGCTGCGCAGCGACCGGGCCGGCGGCTATGTCCGCTGCGACTGGTTCACCGCCGACGGGCTGCCGAGCTGGGGCGACGGGCGGCTGACCCTGCTCGGCACGGAGGGCACGATCGAGCTGCGCAAATATGTCGACATCGCCGGCCGGCCCGGCACGGACCATGTCTTCCTGGTCGATCGGGTTGGAACCCGCCACATCGACGCCTCGCAAGAGCCGCTGACCTATTTCCGCGATCTCGTCGCCGATGTCGGCGCGCGCAGCCAGACGGCGATGACCCAATCCCATGTCTTCACGGTCTGTCGGCTGGCGCTGGAGGCGCAGGCGCGCGCCATCCGCCTGCCCGCAGGCTTCCACCGGAGCGTCCCCGCATGACAAGCCGCATCGGCCTCGCGATCATCGGGCTCGGCCCGGCCTCGCTACCGCATTCCAAGAGCCTGCTCGACCTCGCCGATCGCTGCGAGGTGCGCCATGCGGTCAGCCGCTCGGCGGAGAGGGCGGCGGCCTTCGGCCGTGACTTCCCGTTCCCGACCTCGACCGATCTCGACGCCGCGCTGGCCGATCCCGCGGTCGCGGCGGTCATCGTGCTGACGCCGCCCTCCAGCCATCTCGACGTCTCGCGGCGTTGCCTTCAGGCCGGCAAGCATGTGCTGGTCGAGAAGCCGCTGGAGCTGACCAGCGCGCGCGGCGCAGAGCTGGTCGCGGCGGCCCGCATGGCGGGCAAGGTCTTCGGCGTCGTGCTGCAGCACCGTTTCCGGCCGGCGAGCCTCAGGCTGAAAGCCGCCCTGGACGCAAACGCGCTCGGCAGCGTCGAGGCGGCGCTGCTGCAGGTGCCATGGTGGCGTCCGCAGGCCTATTACGACGAGCCGGGCAGGGGCACGCTGGCGCGCGACGGCGGCGGCGTGCTGCTGACGCAGGCGATCCACTCGCTCGACCTGTTCCGCTCGCTCGTCGGGGTCTCCAGGGTCGTGGCCGCGCAGGCGCGCACCACCGGGCTGCATCGCATGGAGACCGAGGATTACGTTTCGGCGCTGCTCGAGACCAAAACCGGCGCGCCGGCGACGCTGGTGACGACGACGGCCGCCTATCCCGGCCATCCCGAACGCATCGAGATCATCGGCAGCCAGGGTTTCGCCGC
>JBKBRD010000023.1:17316-17876 GCA_046292405.1 Allobosea sp.
GGCTGGAGCTGTCCTTCCTCGATGGGCGCAAGGAGATCGTCGAGGCGGAAGGGGCGACCGGCAGCGGCGCCAACATCATGGATTTTCCCCACGACGCCCACCGCGCCGTGATCGCGGATTTCCTCGACGCCATCGTCGAGCGCCGCGATCCCGTGGTCACGGGCGAGGAGGCGCTCGCCTCGCAGCATCTGGTCGATGAGATCTTGAAAACCGCCGGCTGGCCTGCGCCCGCCGCGTCCCGGATGTGACGCGATGCTCGCGCCGCGGTCCGGGCTTCGTTCCGATTGCGCATACCGTCGAGAGAAGCGGCTGTCGACGGCAGGACATTCCCGACCGCACCCACTGAACCCATGAGAAAGGGAGAGACCCATGTCCGATGAAACCTCCAGAAACCGGCCCGGCGCCTCGCGCCGACAATTCGTCGAAGGCGGCGTCGCCGCGCTGGCTGCGCTGCCGCTGGTCAACGCCGGCAGCGCCTTCGCCCAGACCCTGGCCCTTCCGAAATCCCCGGTCGCGCTCAGCATCATCGATGTCGGCGGCGCGCTGGCGCTGCTGCAGAA
>JBKBRD010000024.1:0-15813 GCA_046292405.1 Allobosea sp.
GGGTCCGCCAGGGTTTCGGCCGAAATCGAGAGGACGCTGGCGGTGCGGTATTCCGGGGCGCGGAAGCTCGCCTTGCGTTCCTCGAAATAGGTCTTGAGCTGCGCTTCGGTCGGCGCCGCGATCTCGCCGGCGGCGCTGGCGGGAACGCCCGCGAAGGTGATGGCGCGCTTCTCGTTGCGCAGCCGGTGGCCGATCTGCTGCAGCGCCACCGGGGCGGTGACGGCGCCGACCACCATTTCCGCGATCTTCTGGCGCAGGATCGTGGCGCGCTGCTCGCGCACATAGCTTTGTTCGGTGAAGCCGTTCGAGCGCAGCAGCTCGTTGAAGCGGGCGGCCGAGAACTGGCCGTTTGCGTCCTTGAAGGTCGGGTCGTCGAAGATCAGGTTGCGGATCGTCTCGTCCGACACCGCCAGGCGCATCTCGCGCGCTGTCTGGTCGAGCACGACCTCGGTGACGAGACGCGACAGCACCTGCCGGTCGAGGCCGAGCAGCCGCGCCATGTCGGGCGTGATCTGCCGGCGCTGCTGGCGCGACAGCGTCTGGATTTCATTCTGATAGGCGGTGCGCAACTGCTCGATGCCGATCTCGGTCTTGCCGACGCGGGCGACGGAGTTGCGGCCATAGCCCTGAAAAATGTCGCCGATGCCCCAGATCGCGAAGGAGAAGATCAGGAAACCGAACAGCACGAAGATGAGGAGCTTGCCGAAAAAGCTCTGACCCGCCTTGCGGATGCCTGTCATCATCATCGTCTGGGTCTTCCCTGGTTTTTCGGGCGCGCGGGGCTGGGCCGCCGCGGCTTCGGTCGGCGCTGCTTATAGGAACCGGCGGCGCAAGCCGCAATCACCGCTTTTGCGACCCGCTGCGTTGCCTGCCGGCGGCATCGGCCGGCGCCAAGGCAATTGCCGTGGCTTGCCAGCATTGCTAGAGCCCGGCTTTCAAATCTTGGAGAGTGGCAATGACGCGCAGCATCAGGCCTCTTGTGGCCGGCAACTGGAAGATGAACGGGCTGAAGAACGAGCTCGGCATCGCCGAGGCCGTTGCAGGTGGTTTCGACGCGACGCTGCGGCAGGCCGTCGACCTCGCCATCTGCCCGCCGGCGACTTTGCTTTGCCTGATGGCGTCGGCGCTCGAAGGCTCGCGCATCGCCACCGGCGGCCAGGATTGCAGCGCCAAGGCGAGCGGCGCCTTCACCGGCGAGATCTCGGCCCCGATGCTGGCGGACGCCGGCGCCCGCTTCGTCATTGTCGGCCATTCCGAGCGGCGCACCCTGCATGGCGAGACCGATGCGATCGTGAAAGCCAAGGCCGGGGCGGCTCTGGAGGCGCAGCTGACGCCGATCGTCTGCGTCGGCGAAACGCGCGAGGAGCGCGAGGCCGGCAAGGCCGTCGCGATCGTCTGCGAGCAGCTGAAGGGTTCGGTCCCCGAGGGCGCGACGCCCGCAACGCTGGTGGTCGCCTATGAGCCGGTCTGGGCGATCGGCACCGGGCTGACGCCGACGGCCGGCGATGTCGCCGAGATGCACGCGGCCATCCGCGCCGAACTCGGGCGGTTGCTCGGCAAGGATGCTGCCGCCGGGGTGCGGCTGCTCTATGGCGGCTCGGTCAAGCCCTCCAACGCGGTCGAGCTGATGAATGTCGCGCATGTCGACGGCGCGCTCGTCGGCGGCGCCAGTCTCGACGCGGCGGATTTTCTCGCCATCGCCCGCGCCTGCGCCTGAGCGGTCAGCGGCAAGAAAGCGGAAATGGCGGGTGGTGCTGGCGCAAGCCGCATGGTATGTGCCGCCCGCATTGGCCGGTCGCGACGCGGCGAGGCCAGCTCCATCGGAGCGGGAGAGACCGAGGATTCCCTTGGCGTCTAGCCGCTCGATACCCATTTGCTGAGTCCATGCAGAACGTTCTCATCGTCATTCATCTGATCATCGTGGTCGCGCTCGTCGGGGTGGTGCTGTTGCAGCGCTCCGAAGGCGGCGGCCTGGGCATGGGTTCGGGCGGCGGCGGCGCCGGCGGCTTCATGACCGGCCGCGGCCAGGCCAATGCGCTGACGCGCACGACGGCGATCCTGGCCGGCGCCTTCTTCCTGACCTCGATCATTCTGGCGGTGATGGCGACGCAGGGCCGCGTCCAGCGTTCGATCATCGACGGCGCGCCGGGCACGACCGCTCCCGCTTCGCCCACCGGTCCGAGCGCCCCCAACGCTGGCGGCGTCCTCGACCAGCTGCGGCAGATGCAGGGGCCGTCCGGCGCGCAGCCGCCGACGCCTCCGGCGCCCGCGCCGCAGCAGTGACGACAGGGCAGGGGCCGGGCAACCGGCCCTTCTCTTTTGTGTGGGGCTGCGCTGGCCCCGACGCGGCTGTGGACAAGCGTGCGGGGCGCATCGGCCCTGCGCTGCCGCTCTTCGCGAATCGAATCCTTGGGATTAAAGGTGACGCCCCATGACGCGGTATGTTTTCATCACCGGCGGCGTGGTGTCTTCGTTGGGCAAGGGCCTGGCGGCGGCGGCTCTCGCAGCCCTCCTGCAGGCGCGTGGCCACACGGTCCGCCTGCGCAAGCTCGACCCCTATCTCAATGTCGATCCGGGCACGATGAGCCCGTATCAGCATGGCGAGGTCTTCGTCACCGATGACGGGGCCGAGACCGATCTCGACCTCGGCCATTACGAGCGCTTCACCGGCCGGCCCTGCAACAAGGGCGACAACATCACCACCGGCCGCATCTACATGGACATCCTGACCAAGGAGCGGCGCGGAGACTATCTCGGCGCCACCATCCAGGTGGTCCCGCATGTCACCAACGCGATCAAGGAATTCATCCTCACCGGCAATGAGGACTATGATTTCACCCTGGTCGAGATCGGCGGCACGGTCGGCGACATCGAGAGCCTGCCCTTCCTCGAGGCGATCCGCCAGACCAACCAGCAGCTGCCGCGCGGCCAGTGCATCTTCATCCATCTGACGCTGCTGCCCTATATCCCGACGGCGGGCGAGCTGAAGACCAAGCCGACCCAGCATTCCGTGGCCGAGCTGCGCTCCATCGGCATCCAGCCGGACATCCTGCTCTGCCGCACCGACCGCGAGATCCCGCGCGAGGAGCGCCGCAAGCTCGCGCTCTTCTGCAATGTCCGCGAGACCGCCGTGATAGAGGCGCGGGACGTGGCGTCGATCTACGACGTGCCGCTGTCCTATCATGCCGAGGGGCTCGACAACGAGGTTCTGGCGGCGTTCGGGATGGATGCTGAGGGCGAGCCCGACATCTCCAACTGGCGGCGCATTTCCGAGCGCGTGAAAAACCCCGAGGGCGAGGTCACCATCGCCATCGTCGGCAAATACACCGGGATGAAGGACGCCTATAAGTCGCTGATCGAGGCGCTCATGCATGGCGGCATCGCCAACCGCGTCAAGGTCAATCTCGACTGGATCGAATCCGAGGTTTTCGAGAAGGAGGATCCCACGCCCTTCCTCGAGCATGTCCACGGCATTCTCGTTCCCGGCGGCTTCGGCCATCGCGGCGCCGAGGGCAAGATCCGCGCGGCCACCTTCGCGCGCCAGCGCAAAGTCCCCTATTTCGGCATCTGCTTCGGCATGCAGATGGCGGTGATCGAGGCGGCGCGGTCGCTTGCCGGCATCGAGAACGCCAATTCGACGGAGTTCGGCCCGACCGACGAGCCTCTGGTCGGGCTGATGACGGAGTGGATGCGCGGCAACGAGCTGGAGGAGCGCGCAGCCGGCGGCAACCTTGGCGGCACGATGCGGCTTGGCGCCTACGCCGCGACCCTCTCGCCCGGCTCCAAGATCGCGCAGATCTACGGCACGACCTCCATCTCCGAGCGCCATCGCCATCGCTACGAGGTGAATATGGGCTATCGCGAGAAGCTCGAGGCCAAGGGCCTGTCCTTCTGCGGTCTCTCGCCGGACGGGCTGCTGCCGGAGACAGTGGAATATCCCGACCATCCCTGGTTCATCGGCGTGCAGTACCATCCCGAGCTGAAATCCCGCCCGTTCGAGCCGCATCCTTTGTTCGCGAGCTTCATCGAAGCGGCTGTGGTGCAAAGCCGGCTGGTCTGATCGGCTGGTCGGCAGGCCGCCGTTAGCCCGCGCCGCAAGACCATGAGGGCGGCGGCGAACGGCGGCTTCTTCGCCCGCCTCTAGATATCATCCTCCGGCGCTCTTGCCGGCGGGCTCAGCCGCAGGCTGCGCCCGCTGACCAGGTCGAGGATTTGCGAAGTCAGCGCGTCGCGCTGCCTCGCCCTTGCCGGAAGCGGGGCGGGCTCCTCGGCCAGATGCATCATCAGCGCCGTCAGCAGCGTCTTCACCGGTTGCGGCAGGGCTGAATCGGACGCCGAAATCTCGACGCTGCCATCGACGCGCAGGCGCTGTCCATCTTTGGAGCCGAGGGCGACCGGGGTCTCCGACAGGACGATCATCTCCGGCTCTCCACCCTCGAACCGGGTCCTGACGGCATGGCGGGCGGCGCCTTCGTCGGCATACCCCTGGGCCAGGACGGTGATGCGGGCAGCGAGTCGGACGGCATAAGCATCGGCAGGCACGGCGGCAGGCTTTCTGGTCTGGAAACATGCTGGCTACACGGGAGCGGTCCCGGCGGATGCATATCGACCGAGGGCGGCAGCCCGATTGATCCAGATCGTCATGACCGACGCGTCATCTGCTGATAGGCTCCGCACCCGACTCTTCTGCTGCGAGGCCGCGATGACCCTCTCCGACACCGCTAACGCCACCGGCCCGCGCGGGCTCGATCATCTCGTCATCGGCGTGAACGATCTCGACGCCGCCGGCTCCCTGTATGAGCGTCTCGGCTTCAAGGTCGGCGCGCGCAATCGCCATCCCTGGGGCACGGAAAACCGGATCGTGCAGTTTCCCGGCTCATTCCTCGAGCTGATCAGCGTCGGCGACGCCAGCGCAATCCCGCAGCCAGCGCCAGGCCGCTTCTCCTTCGGCGCCTTCGTGCAGGAGGCGCTGACGCGCGGGGAGGGGCTGGCCATGCTGGTGCTGGAGAGCCGCGATTCGGAGGCTGACAACCGGGCCTTCAAGGCGGCTGGCATCGGCGATTTCGCGCCCTTCTTCTTCGAGCGTCAGGCGCGCCGGCCGACCGGGGAGGAGGTTCGCGTCGCCTTCTCGCTCGCCTTCGCCGACAATCCCGACGCACCGGAATGCGGCTTCTTCGTCTGCCAGCAGCATGAGCCCCAGAATTTCTGGAATCCCGCCTTCCAGTCGCATCCCAACGGCGTGACCGGGCTCAGCTCCGCAATCATGGTGGCCGATGAGCCGGCGCGCCATCGCGCCTTCCTCGACGCCTTCACCGGCGGGGCGGAGGTGCTGGAAGGCAATGCCGATCTCGTCTGGACCCTGCCGCGCGGGCGCATCGATGTGCTCGATCCCGAAGCGGCGGCGGCGATCTATCATGTCGAGCCCGCGCCGACGCCGACCCATTTCCTCGGCTTTTGCGTCACCGTGCCTGCGCTCGACGCCGTGGCGGAACGGCTGGAGGCGCAGGCGATCTCGTTCATGCGCGGCGACGAGCGTCTCGTCGTGCCGGCCGAAGCGGCGATGGGTTGCGTCATCGCCTTCGAGCAGGCCTGAGCGGCAGGCGTCGCGTCAATGACAGGAATATCCGCTTCATGATGGCGCAGGCGCTGATCAAGCTCCCGGATTTCGTGCTGTTCTTTTCCGGCTCGCTCGTCCTGGTGGGGCTCTATCTGCTCGTCTACACGGTCGCGACCTCGCATAACGAGTTCGGCCTGATCCGGCAGAACAATGTCGCCGCGGCGCTCTCGCTCGGCCTGAGCCTGACCGGCTTCGCGCTGCCGCTCTCCAGCGCCGTGGTGCATTCGACCAGCATCGTCGATCTCGCGATCTGGGGGCTGGTCGCGATCGTGGTGCAGCTCGTGGTCTATATGTTGGTGCGGGTCGTTTTGCCCAATCTCTCGGCCCGCATCGCCGCCGGAGAGCTCGCCGCGGCCCTGTTCCTCGGCGCGGCTTCGCTGGCGGCCGGCGTCATCAACGCGGCTGCGATGAGCTTCTGATCGTCGTACGGATCAAGCCCTCAATCTGAGAAGCGCGGTCGGGCGCGTCTCGAAGGATGCTTCAGCAGGCGCCGAAACCTTCTGGAACGCCCTTCGAGACGCTGCTTCGCAGCTCCTCAGGGCGAGGGCTGAGGGTGGGACTGCGGCGATTGCAGCGTTCAGCCCTCATCCTGAGGAGCGCCGCCAGGCGCGTCTCGAAGGATGCTTCAGCGGACGCGGGAACCTCCTGGAACGCCCTTCGAGACGCTGCTTCGCAGCTCCTCAGGACGAGGGCTGAGAGTTGGGGACTGGCGGCGATTGCAGGTTCAGCCCTCATCCTGAGGAGCGCCGTCAGGCGCGTCTCGAAGGAGGTTTCAGCGGATGCAGGAGCCTTCTGGAACGCCCTTCGAGACGCTGCTTCGCAGCTCCTCAGGGCGAGGGCTGTGAAGATGACTTCAGATAGCCGCGCGCTCTGGAGGGAGGTGGGCCAGCAGCCCCACCAGCGCCCGGTCGTGCAGCACCACCATGCGCTCCTTCGGCTTCAGCCAGGTGACCGCATCCTCGATCGTCTCGGCGTCGACGAGCTTGGCTTGCGCCACCGCGCGCTCGGGCTCGATCTCGCCGCGGCGACGCGGTTGCGCCTGCGGCAGCATCTGCTCATGCGCCTGCCGCAGAGTCGGGTCGGCATGAAGCGCCTGCAAGCCGTCGGCGTCGTCGAAGCCGGCGGCAGCGAACTCCGCCTGCAGCGCATTGGCGCGGGTGGCCACGGCCGGCGGCTCGCCCTCCTCGGGCGTGAGCAGCAGCTTGCGCCGCTTCAGCCAGAGCCCGATGGCGAGCTGGCCGGAAGCCCAGGAGAGCGGGATCGCCAGCACCAGGCCGACGATCGTGGGCGACATCCAGGCGAAGAGCGAAGTCGCGATCATGAAGGCCGAGACGCCGGTGACGAGCCCCATGGCCGTATGGATGCGATGGCGCCGGATGATGTCCTTGAGCGGGATCGAGCCGTCGTCGCGGCGCTGCGGATTCCATCCGGTGTCGCGGCCGAGCAGGATCTGGAACACCGAGCCGGACTGGATCAGCATCATGATCGGGGCAAAAAAGGCCGAGAACAGAATCTCGAGCAGCGCCGAGAGGATCAGCCGGAAGGCGCCGCCGCCGGCGCGCCTGAGCTTGCCGTTGACCAGGGTCAGGATCAGCCCAAACCCCTTCGGCGCCAGCAGGATCGCCATGGTCAGCGCGAACAGGTTGAGCGCGCGCTCGGGGTCGAAGCGCGGCCAGATCGGGAACAGCGTGAATTCCTGGGTGAAATACTCCGGCCGCGCGTAATTCACCTGCAGCACGATGAGAATGCCGACCACCAGCTGCATCAGCCAGAAGGGCGAGGCGAGATAGCCCATGATGCCGGTGGCGAAGTGCTGGCGCGTCGACCAGACGAAGCCCTTGGCGCCGATGATGCGCGAATGCTGCAGATTGCCCTGGCACCAGCGCCGGTCGCGCACCGAGATGTCGATCAGCGAGGGCGGGCTCTCTTCATAGGAGCCGGTCAGGTCGGGCAGCATGTAGACCGACCAGCCGGCGCGCCGGATCAACGCCGCCTCGACGAAATCATGGCTGAGCACATGCCCGCCGAAGGGCGGCTTGCCCTTGAGATCGGGCAGGCCGCAATGCTCGGCGAAGGCCTTCGTCCGGATGATGGCGTTGTGGCCCCAGTAATTGCCGTCGCGGCCCGACCACATCGCGAGCCCCGTCGCGATCACCGGACCATAGACCCGCGCCGCGAATTGCTGGAGCCGCGCGAAGAAGGTGTTGCGGTTGATGATCAGCGGCAGCGACTGGATGATGCCGGCGTCGGGATCGGCCTCCATCGCTGCGGCGAGGCGCACGATGCAGGTCCCCGTCATCAGGCTGTCGGCGTCGAGCACCAGCATCTGCTCGTAATGCCCGCCCCAGCGCGTTACGAAATCCGCGATATTGCCGGCCTTGCGGTGATGGTTCTTGGGCCGGTGCCGGTAATAGACCCGGCTGCCGGGGCCCAGGCGTTCGCGCAGCGCCAGGAACGCGCGTTCCTCGGCGATCCAGACATCGGGATTGGTGGTGTCGGAGACGATGAAATAATCGAAATGCGCGCCGAGCCCGGTCGCCTCGACCGATTCGCGGATCGCCGCCAGCGCCGCGAAGGTGCGCGCCGTCGACTCATTGTAGATCGGCATCACCACGACGGTGCGATGCGCGAGGGACTCGACGCGGTCCGTCCGCTCGCGGTTGAACAGCAGGCCGAAAAAGCCGAGCAGCGCGCTGGTGAAGGCGAGCGCGATCCAGGAAAAATTCAGCGTGAACAGGATCAGCAAGGCATATTGCAGCGATGTCGTGCCGCTCACCGAGACGACATGGTACATCTCCCACGCGCCATAGGCCGTGAGCGCCATGCCGCCGCCGAAGACGAAGAGCCGCTTCAGCCAAGGCGTCGTCCAATGCTCCGGCCGCGCCGGCTTGCGCCGCCCGGCTGAGTCCCAGCGACGGAACGACTGCACCGGCATCAGCAGCGGGCTTTCCGGCGGCGTCGCCGGTTCCTCGCGCAACGGGTCGGGCAGGCGAAGGGTCTGCATCTCGCGCTGCCGCGCCTCGGGGCTCACCACGTCCATCGGTCCAGCCAGGTTTCCGACACGGGTTGGCCGCCAGCCTGCAGCACCAGTCTCAATTCGCACAGCGATTCGGCGCCGGGATCGACCTCGAAACCGACGCGCATCAGCTTGCGCTCGGGGTAGGGCCAGAGCCGGACATTGTGGATGGCGCCCTGGCTCGTCGAAACGGCGGCGCGGATGGCCGCCACCTGGGCGGCGTCGCCGAGCTTGTCGCCGCTGAAATCGACGAGAAAGCGCCGCCGCCGCGGCTGCGTGCCGCGGCCCTGCCGCGTGCGCGTCGCAATCGCCAGCGCCGGCTTTTCGGGCGGTTGCCAGCACCAGGCCTGACGGTAGGCGATCGAGGTCTCGCTGCCAGCCGCGAGCGGCTGGCGCGGACGCCAATAGGCGATGATGTTGTCGTTCAATTCGGAATCGCTCGGGATTTCGATGAGCTGGACCGAGCCCGCGCCCCATTCGCCCAGCGGTTCGGTCCAGATGCTCGGACGCAGCTCGAAGCGCTGGTCGTCATCCTGGAAGGCGGCCGCATCCCGCTCACGCTGGACGAAGCCGAACCCGCGCGGATTTTCGTCCATGAAGGACGAAACCTGCAGCGTGGCCGGGTTGCTGACCGGCCGGTAGATCCATTCGCCCGCCCCGGTCAGCATTTGCACGCCCGAGACCTCATGCGCTGCCGGGCGCAGATCGTCGAAAGTTCGCCGGCTCTGCGCGCCGGACAGGAAAGTGCCCATGGTGCAGCCGAAGCCGATATGGTCCAGCACCTGGCGGGCGAACAAGGTCATCTCGACATCGATGAGCGTGATGTCGCCGGGCCGCAGCGTCATGCGCACGGCGCCCGTCAGGCTTTCGGAATCGAGCAGGGCGTGGATCACCAGCGCGCCGGAAGCCGCGCTGGGGCGCTCGATCCAGAAGGCCCGGAAGAAAGGGATCTCCTCGCCGCGCGTCTCGCCGGGCCGCAGGATGAGCGCGCGCGCCATCGAACCGAAATTCTGTCCGCGGGCCAGCGCCCGGAAGAAGGTCGCCCCCTGGAACACCGCAACCTCGAAGGGGCGCTCGAGCCCCGTCGCGATTCGCATGCCGGAGAACTGCAGGTCGAGATTGGGGGCGGCGCACGGCGGCAATCGTCGAAGTTGGCGCGTTCGACCCCCCCGCGCCGCACGATCCCGTCCTCGACCGTGAACAGGCCGACCGGTCGCGAGAAGACATAGCCGCGATGCAGCGGTTCGACCGTGAAGCCGCGATTCTCGCCAGCCCAGATCAGGCTGCCGGGCACGGCCCTGATGCCGGCATATTGGTCGAAGGGCAGGTTGGCGTAGCCGTCGGGCAGGTCGGCCGCGACGAGCGGGACGAGCGGGCGGCGGGCGAGATTGCGCGCCGTCTCGACGACCAGGGCCGGGTCGAAGGGCTGGCCCTCGGCGACGAAGGATTGGACCACGGCCAACCAGTTGTTCTGGGCCGTTGCCGGGGTTGCCGGCATCAGCGCCGCCGCAGCGAGGCCGGACGCCGCGCCTTCGATGAATTGCCGACGAGAGACGATTCGAGACATCATTTCCAACGCATTCGGGCGACGCCCGCGCCCTGTGGCGCTTCTAGAGCATTTGTCGCACGGCTGAAAAGCGTTGATGCGTTAAAAATCAAGAAGATCGCCGGTGTCGTCAAATCTTGGTTCCCGCCTGTTGCGGATTGGGACAAATGGCAAGGCGGAGCTTCAGAGAGCTGCGTCAACAGCCGACTTTGGCAAATCCGACCGAGATCGGCTATCCACGCGGCCGCATCGCCGCTGTGCGCGGAAGATCCTCCCGCGGGAGATCAAAGCGCGAGGCGCGACAGGACGGCACAGGACCCGATAATCATGACCGAATTAAAGCCCGCCCGCACCTGCCTCGCCGTCGTCCTCGCCGCCGGCGAGGGCACGCGCATGAATTCGGCCCTGCCGAAGGTGCTTCATGCCGTCGGCGGCCGCTCGATGCTGGCGCATGTGCTGGCGGCGGTCGGCGCGGCGGGCGCGGACGCTGTGGCGGTGGTGATCGGGCCCGACCGCCCGGATGTGGCGGCCGAGGTCGAGGCCTGTCTGCCAGGCGCCCATGTCGTGGTGCAGCGGGAGCGTCTCGGCACGGCCCACGCCGTGCTCGCGGCGCGAGAGCTGCTGGCGCAAGGGTTCGACGACGTGCTGATCGGTTTTGCCGACGCGCCGCTGGTGACGACCGAAACCTTCACGCGGCTGCGCTCCTGCCTCGAGGCCGGCGCAGCCGTCGTCGCGCTCGGGTTCGAGGCGCGCGACCCGACGGGTTACGGCCGTTTCGTGGTGCGCGACGGCGTGCTCGAGGCCATCGTCGAGCACAAGGACGCAACCGAGGCGCAGCGCGCCATCACGCTGTGCAATGCCGGGCTGATGGCGCTCGACGGCCGCCAGGCGCTCGCCATCCTCGGCGCCATCGGCGACAGCAATGCGCAAGGCGAGTTTTATTTGCCCGACGCCGTGGCGATCGCGCGCGGAATGGGCCTGAAAGCGGTTGCCCAGCAGGCCCCGGAGGCGGAAGTCGAGGGCGTCAACGATCGCATTCAGCTCGCCGCGGCGGAGGCCAAGTTTCAGGCGTCGAAGCGAGTGCAGGTCATGGCCGATGGCGCGACGCTGATTGCCCCCGACACGGTCTTCTTCAGCCATGACACGAAAATCGGCAGGGATGTGACGATCGAGCCGCATGTCGTGTTCGGTCGTGGCGTCACGGTGCGCGATGGGGCCGTGATCCACGCCTTCTCCCATCTCGAAGGCGCGGATGTCGGCGAGGGCGCCCATGTCGGCCCCTATGGTCGCCTGCGCCCGGGCGCGAAGCTGGCGCGCAACGCCAAGGTCGGCAATTTCGTCGAGATCAAGTCGGCCGAGATCGGCGAAGGCGCCAAGGTCAGCCATCTCACCTATATCGGCGACGCCAGCATTGGCGCCGGGGCGAATGTCGGCGCCGGCACGATCACCTGCAATTACGACGGCTTCTTCAAGTACAAGACCGTCATCGGCGCCGGCGCCTTCGTCGGCTCCAACTCCTCGCTCGTCGCGCCCGTCACCATCGGGGCCGGGGCTTATGTGGGATCGGGCTCGGTCGTGACGCAGGACGTGCCCGACAACGCGCTGGCCGTGGCGCGCGGGCGCCAGATCGGCCGCGAGGGGTGGGCGACGAGCTTCCGCGACAAGGCCAAGGCGCGCAAGGCTGCGCAGGCGGCCGGCGCGGGCAAGCCCGAAGCCTGAGAAATTCAGCGCCGTCGTGGCAAAGCGGCGTTCATACACGTTCATTCATAGTGATTAGGCGTTTTCGGCCATCACCCTTATGCGATGACGCGTCTTCAACGGCGAAAGAGGTCTGGGCATGTGTGGCATCGTCGGGATTCTGGGCAAGGAAGCTGTCGCTGGCCAGGTGGTCGAAGCGCTGCGGCGGCTCGAATATCGCGGCTATGATTCGGCTGGCGTTGCGACGCTGGAGAGGGGCGTGCTCACGCGCCGCCGCGCCGAAGGCAAGCTCAAGAATCTCGAAATCCGCCTGTCGAACGAACCGCTCGAAGGGCTGGTCGGCATCGGCCACACCCGCTGGGCGACGCATGGCAAGCCCAACGAGACCAACGCCCATCCCCACGCCACGGCGAAGCTGGCCGTCGTGCATAACGGCATCATCGAGAATTTCCGCGAGCTGCGCGGCGAGCTGCAGGCGCAGGGCTATGTCTTCGCGACCGAGACCGACACGGAAATCGTGGCGCAGCTCGTCACCCGCGAGCTCGACGAAGGCCGGACCCCGGTCGAGGCCGTGCGCAACGCCTTGCCTCTGCTGCGCGGCGCCTTTGCGCTCGCCTTCCTGTTCCAGGGAGAAGAGGACCTGCTGATCGGCGCCCGCCGCGGCTCGCCGCTGGCGGTCGGCATCGGCGATGGCGAGATGTATCTCGGCTCGGACGCGCTGGCGCTCGCGCCCTTCACCAACCTCATCGCCTATCTCGATGAGGGCGACTGGGTGGTGCTTCATCGCAAGGGCGCGACCTTCTACGACAAGTCCAATGCGCAGGTCGAAAGACGGGCCCAGCGCGTCGCGGCCGGCGCGTTCCTGGTCGAGAAGGGCAATCACCGCCACTTCATGATCAAGGAGATCTATGAGCAGCCGGAGGTCGTCGGCCATACGCTGACGCAATATCTCGACATGGCCGCCGGCACGGTCAACCTGCCCTTCGGCGAGGCGATCGACTGGGCGCGCCTGTCGCGCCTGTCGATCTCGGCCTGCGGCACGGCCTATTACGCCGGCCTCGTCGGCAAGTACTGGTTCGAGAAGCTGGCGCGGCTGCCGGTCGAGATCGATGTCGCCTCGGAATTCCGTTATCGCGAGGCGCCGCTGCCGAAGGATGGGCTGGCGCTGTTCGTCTCCCAATCGGGCGAGACCGCCGATACGCTGGCCTGCCTGCGCTACGCCAAGCAGGAGGCGCAGAGCATTCTGTCGGTCGTCAACGTGCCGACCTCGACCATCGCCCGCGAAAGCGACGCGGTCGCGCCGACGCTGGCCGGGCCGGAAATCGGCGTCGCTTCGACGAAGGCCTTCACCTGTCAGCTCACCACGCTCGCCTGTCTCGCGCTCGCCGCGGCCCGCGGCCGCGGCACGCTCTCCGCCGAGGAAGAGGCGCGCTTCGTCCAGAGCCTGATCGCGCTGCCCGGGCTGATGGCGAAGGCGCTGGAGCTCGAACCGCAGATCGAGCATCTCGCGCGCGAACTCTCGAAGGCGCGCGACGTGCTTTATCTCGGCCGTGGGACGAGCTTCCCGCTGGCGTTGGAAGGCGCGCTGAAGCTCAAGGAAATCAGCTATATCCACGCGGAAGGTTATCCGGCGGGCGAGCTGAAGCACGGGCCGATCGCGCTGATCGACGAGGCCATGCCGGTGATCGTGATCGCTCCCCATGACGCCTTGTTCGAGAAGACGGCGTCGAACATGCAGGAGGTCGCAGCCCGCGGCGGGCGAATCATCCTGATCACCGATGCGAAGGGCGCGGCCGAGTGCGGCATCGAGCCGGAGGCGCTGATCGTGATGCCGGATATGGACCCGGTCTTCGCGCCGATCGTCTATGCGCTGCCGATCCAGATGATCGCCTATCAGACCGCCGTCTTCATGGGCAAGGATGTCGACCAGCCGCGCAACCTCGCGAAATCCGTCACGGTGGAGTGAGGGTCAGGCGGGCTCTTCCGGCCTGCTGGCGACATAGACTCCTGCCGCCAGCAGGCCTGCCCCCGTCACCCAGAGCGCGATGGGCGGCGCGTCGGTGACGGCCACGAGCGCGAAGCTGAAGACCATCGAGCCGCAGGCGATCCATTTCGTGCCGCGGCTGATCGCCCCGGTATCCCGCCAGCGCCGCACATGCGGCCCGAGCCGGGGATGATCGAGCAGCCACATTTCGAAGCGCGGCGAAGATTGCGAGAAGCACCAGGCCGCCAGAATCAGGAACACCGTGCCCGGCAACACCGGCAGGGCGATGCCGATCGCGCCGAGCGTGGTGAAGAAGAAGCCTGCTGCGAGCAGAAGTGGGCGGCGCCAGCGTCGCATCGGGCGCTCCTGTGGCCACGGAGTGGGATCGCGGCGGCGCGATCTCGCGGCAGGTCTGGAATGAGTCGATGCCGAGCTTATTTTGGTTCATATTGCGCTGCAATGCGGGCGAGCGAGGCGGGCGACCTGCCGGCCTCCCGGCCGTGCTGGATGAACCATGACCTCAGGTCTTCCCGATCCCCACCTCATCGTCGAAACCGACCTGCTGAAACCGTCCTTTGGCACGCGGTTGCGGCGCTATTTCCTGACCGGGCTGGTGCTGGCCGCGCCGCTCGCCATCACCGGCTCGGTGACCTGGTGGTTCGTCAATCTGATCGACGGCGTGGTGAAGCCGCTGATCCCCAACGCCTACTCGCCCGATTCCTACCTGCCTTTTCCGGTTCCTGGGCTCGGCATCATCATCGGCCTGCTCGGGCTGACCCTGCTCGGCTTCCTCGCCGCCAATCTGGTGGGGCGGACGCTGATCGACGCCGGCGAGGCGATCCTCAACCGCATGCCGGTGGTCCGCAGCCTCTACAAGGCGGTGAAACAGGTGTTCGAGACGATCTTCTCGCAATCGGGCACCTCGTTCCGAAAGGTCGGGATGGTGCAGTTCCCGCAGCCCGGCATGTGGTCGATCGTCTTCATCGCGCAGGAGCCGGCGCCTGAGCTCGCCGCCGCGCTGCCCGGCGGCTCGGATCAGATCGGCGTCTTCCTGCCCTGCACGCCGAACCCGACCACGGGCTTCTTCTTCTACCTGCCGCGTCGCGAGGTGATCGAACTCGGCATCTCCGTGGAGGACGGCGCCAAGCTGATCATGTCGGCCGGGCTGATCCAGCCGGGTCAGATGGCCGGAAAAGCGGCGACGCCGATCGCTCGCGCCGAGGCTGAGCCTGCTCTGGTCAAGGACGGGATTTGAGAACCGTCCGCGCGTAGGTTTCGAGCACCGCATTCATCCGGGTCTGGTAGCCCTTGCCAGTCGCCCTGTAGGCATCGAGCACGGACTGCTTGACCCGCAGGGTCACGGGGCGGGTCAAATCGGGCCTAACGAGACGGGCCTCGCGCCAGAAATCATCGCCCAGCTCGGGAATGTCGCTGTAGTCGATCGCCGGATCCGGCGACTCAGTCAGTTTCGGTTGCTGTGCGGACGGCTTGCTCATATCGGCTCCTTTCCGCCCGGTTGGCGCGCCGGGCTGAGATCAATCGTGTTCTGCCCCTGCGATCCGTATGAACGACAACCAGACACGCGACCCCCTCGGCAACGCCAATCGAAATTTCGCGGAGCTCGCCATAGTCGACGCGGATGTCGGCCGCCGTCAGCACTGGACCGTCGAAAATCCGGCTGGCTTGCTCGAAACCAATGCCGTGCTTGGCGAGATTTGCAGCAGCTTTGGCGGCATCCCACTCGAACATCGGCCTAAACCTGTTAATCCAATTTGTATTGACAATCAACCCGCCCGCAGCAGCCGCACCGCCACGTCGCGCTCGAACAGATAGAGCAGCGTCCGCACCGCCTGGCCGCGCGGGCTCTCGAGCTGCGGGTCGCGCTCGATCAGCAGTCTTGCGTCGTCGCGCGCCGCGGCCAGCAGGTCGCCATCGGTCTCGGGCCGCGCCAC